>JACMKY010000386.1 GCA_014379925.1 Cytophagales bacterium
CATCCGTTGGGCCTGTCGCGGGGTAAACTTCTCTCCGGCAATTAACTGGATGCCGAATTGGTCAATGAATTCGGGCCCGATGGCCATCGTCGGGCGGTAGACGGCTTCCTCGTCGGGCGCGTTCTGGGTGCGAAAGTAACGGGGCGTCCAATCAATTTCGAGTCCCGGAACGTTGGAAGCGTGGGTGACGCCGGTGACCCCCGGGTAGCGGAGCACCTCAGTCTGAAAGGTGTTTACCCGTTGGTTGAACTGGTTTTCCTCCGGCAGGTTTTCCCGGCGGGTCTGGGGAGCGGCCACGATCAGCGTTTGCGCCATGTTCATTCCCAGGTCCTTGCTGCGCATGTAGTTCACTTGCCGGTAGACGGTGAGGGTGCCAATCAGCAAGGCAACGCAGGTGGTAAACTGCAGCACCACCAGCACCTTCCGAAGCGTGATGCCCGGCCGGCGGGTCGTCATTCGTCCTTTCAGCACTTGGATGGGTTGGTAGGCCGACAGCACCAAGGCCGGATACAAGCCGGATAACAGCGTTCCCAGGATGAGGCAACCAAGACCGGGCCAGAGCCAGTCGCTTTTCCAGAGGGTAAAGGAGAGGGCAACGCCAATGAACCGGCCGAAGGCGGGAAGGCTCACCTGAACCAGCGTCAACGCCAGGGCGAACGCCAGCAGGTTGAGCAGCAAGGACTCCAGGAAGAACAGCCGGACCAGGTGTGAGCGCCCCGAGCCCAGTACCTTTCGGATGCCCACTTCTTTGGCCCGCTCCATCGACTTGACGGTTGAAAGGTTGATGTAGTTGACGTAGGCAATCAGCAGAATCAGGCCGGCAACTCCAGCCAGCAACCAAATGGTCTTCCCGTTCCCATTCCCTTTGGTATCTTCCGACAAGTCGGAATACAAATGGATAGCCGACAAAGGCTGCAAGCCCCATCTAAACCGCTCAATCGATGCTTCCGATCCCTTCCCGTGTTTTTCAAGGAAAGGATTGAGCTTCGCCGCTAATTTCCCGGCGTCTCCCCGGGGAGATAACTGCACGTAGGTGTAGGCCGACCACTGGGAGGGCCCACCGGCTTCGCCGGGCACCGAACGGGAAATCAGAAAATCAAATGGCAGGTGAGAATTAGCCGGCCCGTTTTCACACACCCCTTGAACCGTAACCGTGTACCGATGTCCCTGGTTATGGTTCTCGAAGGTCAGAGTCTTGCCCAACGGGTTTTGGCTACCGAAGTATTTCCTGGCCGATCGCTCGGTGAGGATCACTGCGTTGGGCTGGTCCAATGCCGAAGCCGTACCGCTCCGCAGGGGATGGGTGAAGACGCGCAGAAAGTTAGCATCCACGAAGAGCACGTTCTTCTCGTTGAAGGCAATCGGACGACCATCCGAACCGGAAACGGTGACAACCCCGCCCAACCAGGGCGCAACCAGCGCCACTCGCCGGACCTCCGGAAATTGAGCTTGGAGCAAAGGACCGATTTGGGGAGCCGCCTGGGCACTTCTGCTGGTTAGCTTACCTTCCCGGTAGCGTTCACTGGTGAGCCGGTAAATACGGGAAGCCTGTTGGTGAAAGTCATCGTAGCTCAACTCAAACTGCACGTACTGCACGATGAGCATACCGGCGGCCATGCCAATGGACAGGCCCAGGACATTAATCGCCGAAAAGATTTTTTGGCGTTTTAGGTTCCGCCAGGCGGTGAGCAGGTAGTTGCGGAGCATATTGCTGGTGATTATCTACGGGAGCCCAACAAGCGTGCCACTGATTTTAAAGCTTTGACAGCCAGATATTTACTTAAAAAAATCGTAGCCTGAGGGTAGCTTTGTGTCAAAATGAAACACCTTCTTGTGTCAATATCATACAACTACCTGAACCAGGATGTAAGCCCGTAACTCAAAAAATCGATCCTTCTCAATTGCTTGACTCGCTGATTGGTCAGGCTTTGCACTAGGTATGACTGGCGACCGGGGAATAACCGGATCATTTCATGCCGCCAAAACCCGATGTCTGACCACTCAGGGTCCGTCATCAGGTCAGGTTCACGCAAAGGCGGAGTGCCGCCCAGCCGCAAACAAGCTTCATTGAGCGACCTTTGCGGATCTGCTTAGTGCGCTTTGCGGGAAATAGTTGACCAAACTGGTACTTTACCGACCGACGCTACTCAACGCAACGTACCCACCTCCTTGGCTTCCACGGGAATCCGGGAGGCGGACAAATCGAGTTCTCCCTCCCACTTCGACACCACGCAAGTGGCCACGGCGTTGCCCGCCACGGAGGTGGCCGAGCGTCCCATATCCAGCACCTGGTCAATGCCCAGCAACAAAGCCAAGCCCTCCAGGGGTAGGTTGAACATGGCCATCGTGCCCGCAATCACCACCAACGAAGCCCGGGGCACGCCCGCAATGCCCTTCGAGGTGATCATCAGCGTCAACATCATCGTGATCTGGTCCTGCAGGCTCAGGGCGATGCCGTAGCGTTGGGCGATGTAGGCCGTGGCAAACGTCATGTACATCATCGAGCCGTCGAGGTTGAAGGAATAGCCCAGGGGGAGTACGAAGCTGATGACGCGGTTGGAACAGCCGAACTTTTCGAGGGCGGCAATGGTCTGCGGAAAAGAAGCCTCCGAACTGGCGGTGCTGAAGGAAAGCAGCAGCGGCTCCTTGATGTGCTGCAACAGCCGGATGTAGGGAATCCGCAGGGCCAGGCAAATCAGCCACAGCACCACGAACACGAAGAACAGGAGCGCCGTGAAAAAACAGAAAATCAGGTAGGCGTATTCGACAAAAATGCTCAGTCCCTGCTTGGCCACCACCGCGGCAATGGCGCCCAGCACGCCGAACGGGGCGAAAGCCATCACGTAGTTCACCACTTTGAACATCACGTGCGCCACCGCGTCCAGGCCCCTCACCACGATTTTTCCCTGCTCGCCCAGGGAAGCCGTGGCGATGCCGAAGAAGATGGAAAAGATGACAATCTGGAGGATTTCGTTGGTGGCCATCGCCTCCACGAAACTCTGGGGAAACACGTGGAGCAGGAATCCTTCGAGGGTTAGCTTCTGGGCTACAATGCCCGTGTCGGTACCGGCCGCCGGCAGAGCCGACTGCACAATCTCGCCGGGTCGGAAAATGTTGACGGCCACCAGACCGATGATGAGCGAAAGAATAGTGGCAAAGTAGAAGTAGCCCAGGGTTTTGAGGCCGATGCGGCCCACAATCTTGAAATCACCCAGCTTGGCAATGCCCACCACCAGGGTTGAAAATACCAGCGGACCGATAATCATCTTAATGAGCCGGAGAAAAATCTTGCTGAGCAGTTGCAGGCTCTCGCCCCATTCCTGGGGAAGAAAATAGCCCAGTATCACGCCCAGCATCATCCCGATGAAGATTCGCCAGGTGATGTTTATTTTTGACATGGGGATTTTGAAAAGTGGTTTTCGCAAGATATAAAAAACCCGCCCGTTTCTCCGTAATTTTCGGCCGATTTCAACCTGCTCCCCACTGCCAACCAACGACCTCCCATGAACGAATACTTCCTGAAACTTTACCGCTACAACGACTGGGCCAACCACACCGTGTTGAAACTGCTGGAGCGAGGCCAGGTGACGGATGAATACACGCTGAAGAATTTCAGCCACGTCCTCAATGCGCAGTTCATCTGGTTCCGCCGGATTGCCAGCCACGCCAACGACTACAAGATCTGGGATATGCTCTCCTACGAGAAAATGCACCAGTCCATCGCCACGGCCAACATCCTCTGGATGGACTACCTGGCGCAGGTCACGCCCGAGGAATTCGCCCGCGAAATCACCTACACCAACTCCGCCGGCGACACCTTCCACAACGTGGTGCAGGATTGCATCGCCCACCAGGTGAACCACGCCACCTACCACCGCGCCCAGGTGGCCAAGGCCCTGCGCGATATCGGCGTCCTTCCCATCAACACCGACTACATCACCTACTGCCGCCTCACCGACCGCTGATTGACCGCTGATTACGCTGATTTAGGTGATTGAATGATTCTTCTCGCTTGCGCTCGGATTCAAATACGCCGGGGATTGATCATCCCAAGGGGAAGTGCGTCTGGTTGACCCATTGCACTGTCGTTATCGCCTTCCCTTTTCGTCATTAATCATCTAAATCAGCGTAATCAGCGGTCCGGAAAGTGCGGCGGTAAATCGGTTTTCGGTAAAGAAACTGGAGGTAGAGCACGGGGTAGAGGAGGTAGTCGAAAAGGAAAAAGGGCGATCGGAACGTGATGTCGTCCACGATGTCGGTGTGGTTGCCGCGCCGGAGCAGGCGGTGGCGGTGGCGCCAGTAACGCAGGAAAAAGGGCAGCTTCCGGCCTTCGTCCACGAACCAGATTTCTTCCGGCGTCGTCTGCTGCTCCGTAATTACGCTCTCCCAGACTTGCCGGAAAAGCAGAAAATTCAGTTCCAGGTGCACTTCGTCTCCCGCGCGGCAACCGTCGAAGCGGAGCAGCTTCACGGGCGGAAAGGGCGGGTTCAGGGCCAGGAACAACTTTTTGTCGAAGCCCGCCCACACCCGGTCACGGGGCTGGCTGACGGAGGTGCGGATGACCAGGTGCATACGGGTAGCGCGAACGGCTGGTTGGCGTTTACAAAAATTCGTTCGCGTTATTCCAGCTGCTCCAGAATGCGCTCCATGGAAACTTCCCGCCCAATGAGGGCTTTCAGGTCGGCGATGGCCACGCGGTCCTGCGCCGTGGAGTCGCGGTGACGAACGGTGACGGTGTTGTCTTCGAGCGATTGGTAGTCGACGGCGATGCAGAAGGGCGTGCCGATCAGGTCCTGGCGGGTGTAGCGTTTGCCGATGGCGTCGCGCTCCTCGTAGATTACGTTGAAATCGAGCCGCAGGAGCTTCAATACTTCCCGTGCCTTCTCGGGCAGCCCATCCTTGCGCACCAACGGAAAGATGGCGGCTTTCACCGGGGCCAGCGCCGGGTGCAGCTTCAGGAAAACGCGCTCTTTCGGCTTGCCTTCCGCGTCCACACCCGCCTCTTCGGCGTAGGCGTTGCAGAGCGTGGCCAGAAACAGGCGATCGGCCCCCACCGAGGTTTCCACCACGTAGGGGACGTAGTTGCCGTAGGGCTTGCCGTTTTCGTCGGGGTCGTTGTCGAAGAACTGCTGCTTCTTCTTCGACAAATCCTGGTGGCTTTTCAAGTCAAAGTCAGTGCGCGAGTGGATGCCTTCGATTTCTTTGAAGCCGAACGGAAATTCGTACTCGATGTCCACGGCGGCGTTGGCGTAGTGGGCCAGTTTGACGTGGTCGTGGTAGCGCAACTTGTCGGCGGGCAGACCGATGGCCCGGTGAAAACGGAGCCGCGCCTCTTTCCAGTAGGCGTACCAGAGCATCTCCTGGCCGGGGCGCACGAAATACTGCATCTCCATCTGCTCGAACTCGCGCATCCGGAAAATGAATTGCCGCGCCACGATCTCGTTGCGGAACGCCTTGCCGATCTGGGCGATGCCGAAGGGAATCTTCATCCGCCCCGTTTTCTGCACGTTCAGGAAGTTGACGAAAATACCCTGGGCGGTTTCGGGACGCAGGTAAACGGTGCTGCTGTCTTCGGCCAGGGAGCCCACCTGGGTGGAAAACATCAGGTTGAACTGCCGCACTTCCGTCCAGTTGGAGGTGCCGGAAACCGGGCAGGTGATTTTTTCGGCCACGATCAGTTCCCGCACCCCGTTCAGGTCGCCGCTTTCGAGAAGCTTGCCCAGGGTTTGCAACAGGTTCTGCGCCTGGTCGGCCTGGCCGTTGCGTTCGTACTGAGCCGCCTGGTCTTCAATGAGCACGTCGGCGCGGTAGCGCTTTTTGGAATCCCGGTTGTCGATCATCGGGTCGTTAAACGAGTCGATATGGCCCGAAGCCTTCCAGGTGAGCGGATGCATGAAAATGGCGGCGTCGAGGCCCACCACGTTGTCGTGGAGCCGGGTCATGGCTTGCCACCACAGCGTTTTCAGGTTGTTCTTCAGTTCTACCCCGTACTGACCGTAGTCGTAGACCGCCTGCAAGCCGTCGTAGATTTCGCTGGAGGGAAACACGAAGCCGTATTCCTTGGCGTGGGAAATGATCTTGCGCAGGGAGTTCTCCTGGGGGTTGGGATTGTCGGCCATAATGCGGCAAAAGTAGAGGAAATCGGCCAATAAGTTGTACGTGACCCGTGGCAAGCAGCCGGTAGTTTGGATCCCAGCCTTGGAAGGAAGCTTCGGGCAAAAGCCCTCTTCCGGGCGTACTGCTTTTTTCCTATATTTGGCCGCATCCAAACCGTCGCCAGTCGTGAAACCCTTCTTGTTCTCCTCCGTCTGCCTGGCCCTTTTTGCCTGGCTCCCCATCTCCCACCAACCGGTTCCGGCCGCTTCGTCCGGGCCAGCCGTGGTTGCCCCCCGGGCCAAACCCGTGGCCCTCTTCAACGGCAAGGACCTGACCGGCTGGAAGATCCACGGCACGGAGAAGTGGTACGTGAAAAACGGCGAACTGATCTGCGAAAGCGGTCCCGACAAACAGTACGGCTACCTGGCCACGGACCGGCAATACCAAGACTTCGAACTGACGTTGGAATTCAGGCAGGAGGCCAACGGCAACAGCGGCGTGTTCTTCCGCTCCTCCCTCGACGGCACGCGCATCAGCGGCTGGCAAACCGAGGTGGCCCCGCCCAACCACGACTCGGGCGGCATCTACGAATCGTACGGACGCGGCTGGCTCCAACAGATTCCCGACAACAAAGAAAACTACCTGAAAATGGGTGAGTGGAACCGGATGAAGATCCGGGTGGTCGGCCCGCGCGTGGTCACCTGGCTCAACGGTCACGAAATGGTCAACTTCACCGACGACAAGATCGGGGCGGCCACTGGCGTGATCGCCCTGCAAATTCACGACGGCGGCGGCATCAAAGTCCGCTGGCGTAAGCTGATGCTGGAAGAGGTAAAATAGGGAAACGAGGACCAGCCGGCTTCTCCACGCCGATGGACTTAAAAAAACTGAATCAGCTGATAATTGATGGCGGATGGTTCATGGGCGTACGCACGGTAGAAAATCCACTATCCACTCAGTGACCCACTGGGCCGTTTACCGCCTGAATGTTGATCAACTCCAGCTGGATGTTCTTGTGCCGGGCCGTTTGCTGAAAGTCGTGGATGATCTCCAGCACGTCGTAGTCGATGTGGTTCGATTTCGAGCCGTCGATCACCACGATTGAGTTGGCGGGCAGGTGGTCGAGGGTGAGCAGCAGGCTGCCTTTGTTGAGGAAAGTGACTTCCTCGGACAGCACAATGCAGATCTTTTCGCCTTCCTGGTGCTTCTCGCGCTGGAAAAAGTAGGGCGTCTTGTAATTGTTGCGCAGGATGTAGAAGATGGAAACGGCCATTCCCACCACGATTCCCTTCAGCAGGTCGGTGGACAGGATGGCCACCACCGTGACTACGAACGGCAGGAATTGCGACCATCCCAGGCGGTACATGCCGATGAAGAGGGAAACCTTGGTCAGCTTATACCCCACCATTAACAGAATGGCCGCCAGACAGGCCAGTGGAATCCGGTTCAGCAACGAGGGAATCAGGATCACGCTCACCAGCAGCAGAAAGCCGTGGGTGATGGCCGACAGTTTGGTCTTGCCGCCCGCGTTGATGTTGGCCGACGTCCGTACGATCACCGCCGTGACGGGTAGCCCGCCCAGCAAACCGCTGACCAGGTTGCCAACTCCCTGGGCTTTCAGCTCGCGGTTGGTGGACGTGTTTCGCTTGTAGGGATCCAGCTTGTCGGCGGCCTCGACGCTCAACAGCGTTTCGATGCTGGCCACGATGGCAATGGTGGCCGCCACGAGGTATACCTGGGAATTGGAGAAGGCAGTAAAATCGGGCAGGGTGAATTGACCGACGAATTCCCCCGGGGATTTGGCCACCGGCAGCATCACCAGGTGGTCGCCCGACAGGACCCACGCCGGGTAAAACTGCCGGTATAATTCGTTCATCACCACGCCGAGCACCACCACCAGCAGCGCGCCCGGAACGGTTCGGAAGAAGGTGTATTGCTTGAGGAACGGTTTTTCCCACAGGATGAGCACGGCCAGGGACACGGCGCAGATGAAGGTGGCTCCCCAACTGACAAACTCGACCGTGCGCAAGAGCTCCGAAAACGTGTTTTCTCCGTCGGGCTGGAAGAAGTTTTCGTCGCCCATCGCGTCGACATCGTAACCGAAGGCGTGGGGAATCTGCTTCAAAATCAGGATCAACCCGATGGCCGCCAGCATTCCCTTGATAACCGAAGAGGGGAAGTAGTGCCCGATGACGCCCGCTTTGAGGTAACCCAGCGCAACCTGCAACAGGCCCGCCAACACCACAGCGAGCAAAAACACCTCGTAGGAACCCAGTTTCTCGATGGCACTGAACACGATCACGGTCAGTCCGGCGGCGGGGCCGCTGACGCTCAAGGAGGATTTGCTCAGCGAGGCCACCACCAACCCGCCCACTATCCCGGCGATGATGCCCGAAAACAACGGGGCACCCGAAGCCAAAGCCACACCCAGGCACAAGGGCAAGGCGACCAGGAAAACGACCAGTCCGGCCGGGAAGTCGTACTTCAACGTGGAGAGAATGCGCAAGTGTTTGATCATGGGGTTGGAAATGCCCGGCGGCGAGGGATGCGGGCGTGAAATTAGCTAAACTTCCGGGATATGGTCCGTACTGCTTTTTGCTTTTACCACGGTCGGCAACCGCTTTTTTCTATCTTTAGCGGCGATCGCCTCCGTTCTTTTCTTACCTCTATGCATTTCGACCGGTTGTCCCGCCACGTTGGCTCCTGCCTGTTGCGGCTTGCCCTCGGCGTGGGCTTCCTTCCCGCCGCCGCCCAATCCTCCACCGGTGCGCTCGACCGCGTGCTGATGCTCACGGGGGACAAGGGCGGCGCGCCCGATCTCCCCCAGGACCGGGGCGTGACCGGCACGTGGCAGCGGCTCCAAAAACTCCGCACCACTGCCAGCGTGCTCTACACCCAGGCCCACCCCGACGACGAACAGGCGGGTTTCCTGACGTACCTGAGCCGGGGCGAGGGGGTGCGAACTGCCCTGTTGTCGCTCAATCGGGGCGAGGGCGGCAGCAACGTCATCGGCCCGGACCTGTTCGACGGCCTGGGCCTGATTCGCACGGAGGAATTCCGGTTGGCGGGCAGTTACTACGGCCTCGACGACCTGTACTTCACCAGCGCAGTGGACTACGGCTACTCCAAACGGCTGGCCGAGGCCCTGGAAAAGTGGGGCCGGGAAAACGTGCTCCGGGATATGGTGCGGGTAATCCGCCTCAACCGTCCCCTGGTGCTGGTGTCACGCTTCCACGGCACCGAACGCGACGGCCACGGCAACCACCAGGCGGCGGGCGTGCTATCGGGGGAGGCGTTTGCGGCGGCGGGCGATCCGAACCGGTTTCCCGAACAGATTGCCCGGGAAGGATTGCGGCCCTGGCAGCCACGCAAGTTGTACCGGGGGGGCGTCCGCCCGAACGAACCCTGGCACGTACGGGTGCAACCCGGCGCGTACAGTCCCTGGCTGGGGCAGTCGTACGCCAACTTCGGCTGGCTGGGCTACAGTTTCCACCGTTCGCAGTTCAGCGGCGTGCGCCGGGTCACAACGGGTCCGGCGCCGCTTTACTACCAACGGCTGAAAAACCGGTCGGCGGCCCCGGATGAATTCACCGACCAGGAAAAGGGTTTGTTTGAGGGGCTGGACACCTCCATCGCCGGCGTGTTCAGGCTGACGGGCGAAACCGCTCCCTCCGGGGCGGAAGCGTTGCTGCGAGCCATCGGAACGCAGATCGAGCGGGCCACGGCGGCGTTTTCCGTGCAGGATCCCTCCGTTGTCGTGCCCTTGCTGATCCCGGCCCTGAACAAAACCCGCGCGGCCATCGGACTGACCAGCCAGCAACCGGACGCCCGTTTCCTGTTGCGGGTGAAGGAAGCGCAGCTGTTGGAAACCATCCGCACGGCGCTGGGCCTTGAACTGCGCGCGGTGGGCGTCCGCGCCGGAACCGTGCCCCCGTCGAGTCCTTACGCGCCGTTGCCCACGATGGGGGCGGTGGTGCCGGGCCAATCGTTTAGTGTGGAAGCGACGCTGGTCAATCCCAGCCCGGTGGGATACGCTGTGCAAAGCCTGGCGGTGGAGGCCGCGGAAGCGTGGCCGTTGCCCGCGACTCACTCGGTTGGGAAAACGTTGCTGGACAATGAAAAGACGGAAGCGGTGATTCCGGTGACGGTGCCGGAAAACGTCGCCGTCACCCGTCCGTACTTCGGGCGCAACTCCCTTCGGGAAAATGGCTACCGCATTCAAAGCGAGCAATTCCGCTCCCTTGCCGCGGCGGTCCCGGTGTTGACGGTGGTGGCGCGGGGCACCGTCCAGGGAGAGCCGGTGGAGATTCGGGAAACGGTGCGCACCCGCGAGGCGAACTTTCCCTACGGCCACGAGAGCCGCGCCCTGAAGGTGGCACCCGCGCTGGCCGTTGCCGTGCAGCCGCAAACGGGCATCATTCCCCTGGATGAAAAGCAAAAAACGCTGGCGCTGCGGGTGAATCTACTTAACAACGCGGACGGTGCCATTGGAGGGGAAATCAAACTTTCGCTGCCCGCGGGCTGGCAGGCATCGCCGGCTTCGGTCCCTTTTTCCTTCTCCCAGCCCGGCGAAAGGAACAGTTTCCCGGTTACGGTGAGCGTACCAGCGCTGGATACCCAGCGCTACGAAATCCGGGTGGCGGCCGTTGCCAACGGTCATACCTACGCGGAAGGGTACGAGGTGCTCGGCGGCCGCGACCTGGATCACACGTTTCAATACCGGCCCGCCGCCGTGGTCGTGCGGGGTGTGGACGTGAAGGTAGCGCCCAACCTCCGCGTTGGCTACGTGATGGGCGCGGGCGACGACATTCCGGCGGCGCTGGCGCAGTTGGGCGTGCGCCCGCAACTACTCGGCACCGACGACCTGGCGAGCGGCCCGCTGGGTCAATTCGACGTGATCATGGTGGGCCCGCGGGCCTACGCCGTGCGCCAGGACCTGCTCACCTACAACCGCCGCCTGCTGGACTACGCCCGGGAGGGCGGCCACCTGGTGGTGCTATTTCAAACCCCCGAGTTCGTACCCAACGCCATGGCGCCTTTTCCGGCCAAACTCCCGGCCAACGCGGAGGAAATCTCCGAGGAAGACGCCCCCGTGCGCTTGCTGGCACCGACCCATCCCGTCCTCAACCGGCCCAACCGCCTCACGCCGGCCGATTTCGACGGGTGGGTTGAGCAGCGCGGCTCCAAGTTCTTTTCCGAGTGGGATACCGCCTACGTACCCATTGTGGCCACCCAGGATCGGGGACAGGCGCCCCAGCGCGGGGGCTGGCTGGAGGCCCGCTGCGGAAAGGGCTACTACACGTATTTTGCCTACGCCCTGCACCGGCAACTGCCCTACGCCGTACCCGGTGCCTACCGCCTGGTGGCCAACCTGATTTCGCTGGGACAGGATGCAGGGAGCCAGAAATGATGACCAGACAGTGGATTTGCCAGTTGATGATTAATCCTTACTTTTACCCAAACCCTCTTTCGATCCCTTATCCCATGAAAAAACTTTGCCTTCTCTGGTTCGTGTTGCCGATGGGTGTAACGGCGCTGGCCCAGGACAACCCCACTTACCAAACTCCTCCCCAAGCCATTGCCGCCCTGATCGACGCGCCCGCTACGCCGCGGGTGAGCGTGTCGTCCGACGGGAAGTGGATGCTGCTGATGGAAGTCCAGGATCTGTCCTCCATTGCCGATCTCGCTCAGCCGGAACTGCGCATCGCGGGCTTGCGCCTGAACCCGCGCACCAACGGACCCAGCCGCACCAGCTACTCGACCAGCATGAAGTTGAAGCGGCTGGACAACGGCCAGGAGTTTGCCGTGCGCGGCCTGCCCGCTCAGCCCAAGATCAGCGGGGTGAGCTGGTCGCCCGACAACGCGAAGATTGCTTTTGCCCACACCCGGGACGACGACACCAGTGGTAAAATCGAACTCTGGACGGTGGACGTTGCCGCGGCCACGGCCCGCCGGCTGACCGATGCCCCGCTGAACGCCGTATTCGTTTCCCCCTACGAATGGTTTCCCGACAGCCAGACCTTGCTGATCCGCACCGTGCCCGAAGGCCGGGGTGAGGCACCCGCCGCCAACCCGGTGCCCACGGGTCCCATCGTGCAGGAGAACGCCGGTAAAAAGGCGGCCGCCCGCACCTACCAGGATCTGCTCAAAAATCCGAACGACGAACGCGTGTTCGATCACTACGCCACCTCCCAACTGCTGAAGGTAAGCCTGGCCGGAAAGACGGACAAGATGGGTCAGCCGGGGGTGATCCAGCAGGCAGTGCCCTCACCCGACGGCCAGTACCTGCTGGTGAAAACGCGGCACCGTCCCTACTCTTATCAACTGACGGTGGGCAGCTTTCCCAACCAGGTGAACGTGCTGGACCGGGACGGCAACCCGGTGAAAGCCCTGGCTGATCTGCCCCTGGCCGACAACGTACCCACCAGCTTCGACGCCGTGCCCACGGGTCCGCGCGGCCACGCCTGGCGGGACGATGCCGCGGCTACCCTCTACTGGGTGGAAGCCCAGGACGGCGGCGATCCGCGCCAGGAAGCGCCCGTCCGCGACAAGGTATTTACGCTGGAAGCGCCCTTCGCCGCCGCGCCAACCGAACTGGTGGCTTTGCCGCTGCGCTACGGGGGCATTAGCTGGGGAAACGCGACGCTGGCCCTGGTGGACGGCTACCGCTGGGCCGACCGCAAACTCACGACGTGGACGCTGAATCCGGCCGCCAAAAGTGAGCCCCAGTTGCTGTTCGATCGTTCGTCCGAGGACACCTACCACGATCCCGGCGTCCCCTACCTGACGCGCAACGCCGCGGGCAAAAACGTGCTGGCGACCGACGCCAGCGGCCAGTTCCTCTACCTGATCGGCAGTGGCGCTTCGCCGGAGGGCGACCGCCCCTTCGTGGACGCCCTCGACCTGAAAACCCGGAAGAGCGTCCGCTGGTGGCGCTCTGAGGCTCCGTACTATGAGGTGCCCATTGCGCTCCTGGACTTGGACAAACGGCGGGTGCTGACCCGCCGCGAATCGCCGCAGGATAACCCCAATTACTTCGTCCGGGACCTGAAAAATAAGAAGATTACCCAATTCACGCGGTTTCCTAACCCTTACGCCGGAATTGGCGTCCTCAAAAAGCAGGTACTCCAGTACCGGCGTGCCGACG
>JACMKY010000387.1 GCA_014379925.1 Cytophagales bacterium
CTGCTGGACGATGCTTACCAACACCGTTCCGTTCGTCCGCACCTGAACCTCCTGCTGACCGACTACGGACGACCCTTCACCCGCGACTGGCCGTTTCCGGCGGGCCGCCTGCGCGAAAGGCGGCACGGTGCCCGGCGCGCCGACGCAGTGATCGTAACCAAATGCCCGGAGGAACTGGCCGGAGAAGAACGGCTCCGGCTGGAAGAAGACATCCGGCGGTACCTGCGGCCCGGCACGCCCGTTTTCTTCAGCGCGATCCGTTACGGGGAGCCGTGCCCTTTTTTTTCCGAACAAACTGCCCCGCTGACGGGAGACGTGTTGTTGGTTTCGGGCATTGCCCAACCGGCCCCTTTCGAACAATACGCCACCCGTCACTACCGGGTGGTGGAACATTGCCGTTTCGGAGACCACCACCGCTATTCGGAAAAGGATTGGCAACGCATCGGGTTGGCCTTGCAGCGGGCAAAAGAACGTTCCCCGCGGGAAGTCGCCGTGCTGACCACCGAAAAAGATTTCGTGAAGCTCGCTTCTCCGGCCTTTGAGGATTGGACCAGGAAGCTGGTTTGTTTTTACCTGCCCATCGAAGTGTATTTTCCGCCCAATCAGGGCACCAAATTTGAGGAGTGGGTGCTGAAAGCCGCGGCGGGTCACGCTATCCCGTCCGAATCCGGGTCTGGCCCGGATCATCGTTCATTTTTCCCTTAGTTTTGCCCGTGCTTCCAAGAATTGCCCCCTGTTTCCTGTTTCTGCTCCTGGCCTGCCCGCGTCCGGCCGACGCCCAGATTCTCGACGACTCGACCCGAACCATCTACGGGCCCACCACCACGCGGTACGTGCTGGAGGCGGACATTTTCAACAACCGGGAAACGCTCTACACCATCGACACCCTGCTGGAAGGCTTTCACCAGTACAATTTCCTGAACCGCAACCAGAACCTCTACCAGGATTTAGGGAACGCCGGCACCGCCCTGCGGCCCGTGTTTTACCAGGCTCCCGACCGGATCGGGGCCCTGCTGGGCTACGGGGTATACGCGCCCTACGCCTTCGACCCGGAGCGCGTAAAATACTACGATACCAAGTCGCCCTTCAGCAGCCTTTACTACGTGCAAGGCGGCAACGGAATCCAATTGCTGGACCTGGAGCACAGCCGCAACATCCGGCCCAACTGGAACGCGGGAATTCGTTACCAGCGCCTCACGTCCCTCCTGCGAACCGCGGGCCTGGCCAGCGAGGAAAACCGCCAAACCGACAACCATACCGTCGCCGTGTATTCGCGCTACCAGAGCCCCGACTCCACGTATCAGGTAATGGGAAATTTTACCCACCTCAACCACCGGGTAAACGAGCAGGGCAGCATCCTCACCCGGTATCTGGACGACCAAGGCAACCTTGGCAGTCTCATCCCGATCGACAGCCTTTTTCTCGGCTTCGTTCAACAGCCCACCCTGACCAACGCTTTCTCGCAGGAGATCCGCAACGATTACCACGTCTACCAGCAGTACGCGCCGGTGGCCGCCTTCCAGCTTTACCACGTGTTCGACCGGCAGAAGCACACCAACTCCTTTGCCGACCTTAACCTGCCGGAAAGCCTAAGGCGCGGGTTTTATCCGGATGCCTATTTTACCTTCGACCGCACCGACCAGGCAACGCGGTATCTGTTGATTGAAAACAAGGTAGGCATCAAGGGCACGTTCTCGAAGGGTCGGCTGGCGGGCTTCAACTACCGGTTCCACGCCCGCCGCCGGGACTACCAACTGGTAAGCAACCTGGGCGCGGACCGCCTCCGGCGGAGCGAAACGTTCGCGGGCGGTTGGCTCAACTACTATTTTCCGGATAGTTCACGGCTGTTTGTGGAGGCCGAATACCTGCTCGGGGCCGATTACCGGGGCCGCGCCGAATACCAGGGAAAACTGCTGACGGCGGGCTACTACCGCGTGGCCAGTTCGCCCACGCTGGTTCAGGAGCAGTTTCTCAGCAACAGCTACGTCTGGGACAACAATTTCAACCTGGTTTCCTCCGACAACCTGTACGGTAACCTGAACGCGCGCCTGGGCGGACTGACCGTACAGCCGGGCGTGACGCTCACCAACGTGAAGAACTACATCTACTACGACCCCGAAGCTCAACCCCGGCAGTATTCGCCCAACATTCAGCTTCTCCGGCTGGGCCTCGGTTTCCAGTTCCGGTTGGGCAACTTCTACACGGCCAATCAGGCGTACTACACCCGGGTCTCCGACGCGAGCCGGATCCGGATTCCCGAGATTTTCGTCAATTCGCGCCTCGCTTATCAGGTGTTATTCAAGAAAGTGCTCTACATCCAGTTCGGAACGGAGCTGCACTACAAATCCACCTACTTCGCCGACGCCTACATGCCGCTCACGCAGCAGTATCATTTGCAGAATCAGTTTGAGATTCCGGGCTACGTGATTGCCGACGCATTCGCCAACTTCCGCGTCAACCGGGTGCGGTTGTTCTTCAAACTCTCGCACGCCAACAAAGGGCTGATGCCACAGCCCGACTACTTTGCCGCGCCCGTCTTCACCGGCCTGCCCCGCGCCATCGCCTTCGGCTTCAACTGGCTGTTGTTCGATTGAAAGAAGTGGGTTGCAGGTTAGGCCGGTGCGGCTACTTGGTAAGGTTGAAAATCAACGTAGGTCATCTTCGCGGTCAATAACTTGCCAACCTGTAACCTGTAACCTGCAACCTGTAACCTGTAACCTGTAACCTACATACCCAGTACCCCGGCGTCGTCGAACGCAACTGAACGCCATTTGCCGTTCAACAGCACGCGTACCCGCGAATAGCCGATCTCCTTCAGCGTCCGGGCGGTTTCGGCGAAGTGACTCGTAATTTCGGCCGGGCGGTGGGCATCGGAGCTGATTACAACCGGAATGTTCATCCGGTGCATTTGCTCCAGCACCCAACGGCTCGGGTAGGTATCGGTCGCCTTTTTCCTGTACAGCCCCCGCGTGTTCACCTCCACCATCACCCCGGCCTCGGCAATGACGTCCAGGGTTTCCGTCATTTCCGCCCGGTACCAGTCGTCGGTTTCGGAAAACAGGCGACCTTCTTCGTTCTGGATCTTGATCTTGTCGAGGTGACCCACCACGTCGGGCGGTTCTTCCCGCACCATCTGCCGCGTCAGGGCGAAGTAGCGCGTCACGGCCGCTTGCGCATCCCCGCCGAAAATCTGTGCCAGTCCCCGCAAAAAAACCGGGTGCGATCCGTCAATTTCCCATCGCGGCCCGTCGGGAAAAGAATCCACGAAATGGACCGAACCAATGAAGTAGTCGAAGGGTAACTGGCGGAGGAATGCGCTTTTCGGGCCGATCACTCCGGGAATATAATCCACTTCCAGGCCGCAGTAGAGCTGAATATCCTCCCGCCAGCGGTATTGCAGGTTGACGATCTCTTGAAAGTACGCCCGGAGTTCGTCCGTTTTCAGGCACCATTCGCAGTCAAAAGGCAACGGGGCGTGGGAAGAAAAGCCGTACGCCAGCAGCCCCTCGGTCAGGGCTTGTTCGACGTACCGCTCCGGTTGGTCGCTCCCGTCGCAGTAGCGGCAGTGGCTGTGGTAATTGGTCCAGCGCATGGAGGATTGGGTAATTGGCCGTTCGTGTGACTGAATACGTGCGAAGCATGCAACCCGTTACCGCCTTGGATCCCAACCAGGCTTCGCGTCCGGTCAGAATTGGTTTCGGAGGATGAACGGCTAGCCGGGCGACCGGGTGTTTTTTCTCTCCTGGGTGAGGTAGAAGACCAGGGCGGCTCCGGCGGTGGCGGCGGCGATGAGGGCCAGGGCGAAAAAGGCGCTGTTCCAGCCGTTCTGCTCGGCCAGCCTTCCCGTGAGCCACAAGGCCAACGTGCCCCCCAGGTAGCCGATGGCGTCCACCAGGCCCGCCGCGGTGGCCGCGCCCTGGCGTCCTCCGGCATCGAGCGACATCGCGCCGGCCAGGAACGAGTAGGGCCCCAGCAACAGCAAACCCGCCAACGAAATGAACACCAACGGCCACACGTTTCCGGCAAAACCCGAAGCCATTCCCACCAGCACCCCCGTAATCAGAACGGAGGCCACCAGAATGATCACGCCCTTTTTTCCCTTCAGCAACTTGTCGGACAGGTAACCCGCCCCCAGAATGGAAACCATCCCCAGCAGAGGAAACAGGGCGCTGAACTGCGACGCGGCTCCCCCGGATAAACCCGCCGCCTCGAACAGGTACGTGGGCACCCAGAAATTAAAAGCTTCGCGGATGGCAGTCAGTCCGAACGACATCGTCAGCACGAGCAGGAAAGAAAGGCTCCGGAAGTAGGGCCGCAACAACGCCCCCAGGCTGGCGGGACGGGCGTTGGAATCGCCGGCATTGCGGCTGGTAAACAAGTTGTCGGGGTTTTCTTCGGGCGAAGGCAATCCCTGGGCCTCCGGATTCTCTTTCAACGTCCGCCCCAACACCAGGGCAATCACGCCGAGCATGGCGGCGGCCACGAAGAAAGTACTCCGCCAACCCAGGCCCCATTCCAGCAGCTGACCCAGCAGCAACTTGGCCACAATGTCTCCCGCCAGGAAACTGAGGCTGAGGAGGGCCATGATCCGGCCGTAGGCCCGGAAGGAGAACCAGTTGACGGTCATCTTTACCAGCCCGCCCCAGCCCATGGACTGAACGAGCCGGTTGGCCGCCCAGGCGGCGAAAAACACGCCCACGCCCGCGCCCAGTCCAAACACGACCGTAGCCAGCACGGCACCCACCATGCCCAGCACGAAAATCTTCTTGCCGCCCACGAAATCACCGAGAATGCCGTTGACCACTTTTCCTACCGCGTAGAAGATAACCCCTACCGAGGCAATCTGACCCATCACCTCCTTGTTGATCCCCCGACTACCGAATTCCTGGATGATGAGCGGCGTGGCGATGGCAAGATTGGAACGGCACAGGTAATAGCCGCTGTAGCCCACGAAAAGTCCGACGGCGGTGGTGGTTTGCCAGTACGGGAGGGATTTCCTTCGCGAAGGGGAGGGAGACGGCTTGGTGGCAGGAATATCCATCATTTGGGAAGAATTGCGAAAAAGAAATTCCAAGTAAACACATTCCCGGCGACCCCTGCTTTACGCAACCGTGAATAAACTGTTATGTTTGAGTGTACACCAGCGGATCGCTGACCATTGCCGGCCACCGGCAGGGTGGCCGATTATTCAAGCAAGCCAATGAATCGAAAAAATATTTCCTCCGGTACCAGTTGGGAAGGGGTTGTCGGCTATTCGCGGGCGGTGCGCGTGGGCAACGTGGTAGAAGTAGCCGGCACGACGGCGGTGGAAGACGGACGCGTGGTGGGCGAAAACGACCCGTACGCCCAGACCCGGTACATTCTCGCCAAAATTGAAAAATCCCTCGCCGAAGCGGGTGCCACGATGCGCGACGTGGTGCGCACCCGGATGTTCGTCACCGACATCGCCCGCTGGGAGGAAGTGGGCCGGGCGCACGGGGAATTTTTCCGCGACATCAAGCCCGCCGCCACGATGGTGGAAGTCAACGCCCTGATTGACCCGGCGCTGCTGGTTGAGATTGAAGTGACGGCCATCGTGGGAGGGGAGGATTGAAGCAGGAGGTAGGAAGTAAGAGGCAGGAGAGCCGCAGTAGGAAGTGAGAGGTGGGTGTACTGAATTTCAAAGTTTCTTCCTTTTGCTATGCAAACAATTAAAGATCAAAACATTGGCATCACTCAACACAGGTAGGAGGTAAGAAGAAGTATGGTTTGTATCTCCTACTTCATATCTCTTACCTCCTACTTCCTGCCTCGTACTTCTTACCTCCTACAAATACGGCACGTCGGAGGATTGCTTGAGGATGCTGAGCAGGTATTTTCCGTACCCGCTCTTGACCAGTGGCGCGGCGATGGCCCGCAGGTGTTCGGCGTCAATGAAGCCCAGCCGGTAGGCCACCTCCTCGATGCACCCGATCTTAAGCCCTTGCCGCTCTTCAATCACCTGCACGAACTGCCCGGCCTGCATCAGGGACTCAAACGTGCCGGTATCGAGCCAGGCCGTACCCCGGCTCAGGATGCCCACCTGCAATTTACCCCGGCTCAGGTAAGTCTTGTTGACGTCCGTAATTTCGTATTCACCCCGCGCACTGGGTTGCAGATTCCGGGCGATGTCCACCACGTCATTGTCGTAGAAGTACAAGCCCGGCACCGCGTAGTTGGACTTGGGTTGGTTGGGTTTTTCCTCGATGGAGATGGCCCGGTTCCCTTCGTCAAACTCCACTACCCCGTAGCGTTCGGGATCGTTTACGTGGTAGGCGAACACAACGCCCCCGTCGGGATTGTTGTTTTGTTGCAACAGGTCAATCAGCCCCGAGCCGTAGAAGATATTGTCGCCCAGGATGAGGGCTACCTTATCGCGCCCCACGAACTGCTCCCCGATCACGAAAGCCTGTGCCAACCCATTGGGTATTTCCTGCGCGGCGTAGGAAAAGGCGCAACCCAGGTTCCGGCCATCGCCGAGCAGCTTCTGGAAGAGCGGCAGGTCATGGGGCGTGGAGATGATGAGGATATCGCGGATACCCGCCATCATCAGGGTGGACAAGGGATAATAAATCATCGGTTTGTCGTAAACCGGCATGAGTTGCTTGCTCACGGCCAGCGTGAGGGGGTGTAGCCGCGTGCCGGAGCCTCCGGCGAGAATGATTCCTTTCATAGTCAGCAGTCAGTATCCAGTAGTTAATATCCACCAATCATTGTAGTTCGTAATTCTTACCCGCCGAATTCCTGTTTAAACCATTCCCAAGTGATCGCCAACCCTTCCCGAATGCGGACCTGCGGATCGTAGCCGAGTCGAATCCGGGCCTTTTCCACGCTGGCCAGGCTGTCGCGGATGTCGCCGGGGCGGTCGGGGGCGTAGGTAGCCGTCAGCTCGGACGCGGCTAGCTGTTGGAGGAGCGTAAAAAGCTGGTTGAGCGAAGTGCGGTCACCCGCCGCCACGTTATACACGTGGTTCACTGCCTGGTCGTCGGCGAAAAGGGCTTTCACGTTGGCTTGTACGACGTTGGCCACGAAGGTAAAATCACGGGTCTGCTCCCCGTCGCCGTAGATGGTTGGGCTTTGGTGCTTCAGGAAGGCTTTCATCAACAAGGGAATCACTGCCGCGTAGGCCCCCTGCGGGTCCTGGCGCGGGCCAAAGACGTTGAAATAACGCAGGCCAATCGTCTCCAGGCCGTACGAGCGGGCAAACACGTCGGCGTATAGTTCATTGACCAGTTTAGTGACCGCGTAGGGGGAAAGTGGCCGGCCGATTTCCTCCTCCACCTTGGGCAACTTTTCACTGTCTCCGTAGGTGGAAGAGGAAGCTGCGTAGATGAGCCGGCGGACCGAATTTTCCTTGGCGGCCACCAGCACGTTCAGGAAACCGTCCACGTTCACCGCATTGGTCGTCACCGGGTCTTCTATGCTCCGGGGTACCGAACCCAGCGCGGCCTGGTGCAGCACGAAATCCACTCCCCGACAAGCCTGGCGACAGATATTCCCTTCCCGAATGTCGCCTTCCCACACCTCCAAGTGAGAGTTTGCGTGGAAGAGATCCAGGTTTTTAATCGATCCCGTGGCGAGGTTATCCAGTACCCGAACCTGCCCCGCCCCGTGTCGAAGCAGGTACTCCACCAGGTGCGAGCCGATAAATCCCGCCCCGCCCGGAACCAGAAAAGTAAAAGGACGGAGGTCCCGGGAGTGGAAAGGTCGCTCGTACAAGGTGCGTTTGGCATTTATCGTTCCGCGTTTTTCGTTTGGTAAACGCGGAACTTACTTCGTGAACCGGTCGGTGTATTGCGTGTCATAGTAGCGTTGGTATTCCCCGGAGGTCACGTCCGCCAGCCAATCGGAGTGAGTCAGGTACCAGTCCACGGTTTTCTCCAGCCCTTCTTCGAATTGCAGGGAAGGTTTCCAACCCAACTCGTTCATGATCTTGGCGGCGTCGATGGCGTAGCGGAGGTCGTGGCCGGCGCGGTCCGTCACGTAGGTGATGAGCCGGGCGGACTCCCCTTCCGGGCGACCCAGTTTGCGGTCCATCACGCGACAAAGCAACTGAATCAGGTCCAGGTTGCGCCACTCGTTGAACCCTCCGATGTTGTAGGTCTCCCCCACCCGTCCCTGGTGATACACCTTGTCGATGGCGCGGGCGTGGTCCACCACGTAGAGCCAGTCGCGCACGTTCTCACCCTTGCCATACACGGGCAAAGGTTTGTGGTGCTGAATATTGTGAATAAACAGCGGCAACAGCTTCTCGGGAAACTGGTTGGGTCCGTAGTTGTTGGAGCAGTTGGTGATGACCACCGGTAGCCCGTAGGTATTGTGGTAGGCCCGCACGAAATGGTCGGAACTGGCCTTGGAGGCCGAATACGGCGATTGCGGGTCGTAAGCCGTGCTTTCGGTGAAGAACGATTCGGGACGGTGCAGCGATCCGTACACTTCGTCGGTTGATACGTGGTAGAACAAGTGGGCCGGGGCTTCCGGCCGTTCGCCGTCCGACGGACGCCGGTCGCCTTGCCAGGCTTCCTTGGCGGCGTTGAGCAGGTTGACGGTACCGATCACGTTGGTCATCACGAACTCCAGCGGGTGGGTGATGGAACGGTCTACGTGCGACTCCGCCGCCAGGTGAATCACGCCGTCGAAGTGGTACTGCCCAAACAATTGGCGCACAAAGGCCGCGTCCGTAATGTCACCCCGGACAAAGGTGTAGTTGGGATACGTCTCCACGTCGCGGAGATTGGCCAGGTTGCCCGCGTACGTGAGCTGGTCCAGGTTGACGATGCGGTAGTCGGCGTACTGGTTGACGAACAGGCGCACCACGTGCGAACCGATGAATCCCGCACCACCGGTAATGAGAATCGTTTGGGTTGTCAATGGGTTACAGGTTACAGGTTACAGGTTGGGAGGGTTGGTGAAGTTGCAAGTTGGGAGGGTTTGATAAGGTTAGTTGCCAGGCTGCGTTCGCAACGCTACTTTCGTAGGGCTGCAAGTTACAGATTGGGAGGGTTCGAAGGTTTGGTAAGGTTGGAAAAATTAAGGCCAGAGTTTGCAGTTAGAAAACCAGCAGTATCAACCCCAACAACCTGCAACCTGCAACCCCTACCCACCCTTCCTCATCAGTTTTTGCTGCCACCGCCAGGCGTCGGCCAGGGCTTCCCGGAGCGGTTTCTCGGCGCGCCAGTGCAGTCCTTCCGTCGCTTTGTTTACCTCGGCGTAAATCTGCTCGATGTCACCGGCGCGCCGCTCGCCGATGCGGTAATCGACTTGCGTGCCCGTCACTTCCTCGAACGTGCGGATGACCTCCAGCACGCTCGCTCCCCGGCCCGTACCGATGTTGAACACGTCGTAGTGGTTGGCGGCCGCCTGACCGAAGAGCAGTTGGAGTGCCTTCACGTGGGCTTTTGCCAGGTCCACCACGTGAATGTAGTCGCGGACGCAGGTACCATCGGGCGTGGGGTAATCGTCGCCGAACACCGTCATCTGTCCGCGCAGTCCGGCGGCCGTCTGCGTGATGAACGGCACCAGGTTGCCGGGGGTACCAATGGGCAACTCGCCGATCTGGGCCGAAGGGTGCGCCCCAATGGGATTGAAGTAACGCAGCGACAAGGCTTTCAGCGGAACGCCCGACTTGGTCGTATCCCGGATGATCTCCTCACAAATCTGTTTGGTGTTGCCGTAAG
The DNA here is from genome assembly GCA_014379925.1 of Cytophagales bacterium. Classification (GTDB taxonomy): domain Bacteria; phylum Bacteroidota; class Bacteroidia; order Cytophagales; family ES-bin-26; genus ES-bin-26. Next base: position 9,696 of record JACMKY010000387.1, read on the forward strand.
GCGACTCGGCGGGCAGGATGGGCGAGTTTTCGTTGACCGGCAGTTCTTTCGGCTGCCCGTACACCGTGCAGGAAGAAGAAAAGACCAGGTGGGTACGTTGCTGCTCGAGCATCACCGTCAGCAGCGTGAACAGCGAACCCAGGTTGTTGCGGTAGTATTTCAGGGGCTGTTGCACCGATTCGCCGACGGCCTTGGAGGCCGCGAAGTGGATGACGCCGGCAATGTCGTGCTCGCCGAAGACGCGCCGCAATGACTCCGGCCGGTTGCAGTCTTCGGCGTAGCAGATCACCTCGTAGCCGAGGATGTTTCTTAGACCTTCCAGCACCGACCGGGAAGAATTGGAAAAATCATCCACGATGATGGGTTCCAAGCCCGCCTGGTGCAGTTCGACGATGGTGTGCGAGCCAATGAAACCGGCCCCTCCCGTCACGAGTATCTTCATGGGAACGGATGAAAGCGCGGGTCAAAATTAGAGAAATGTTTTCTTTCCCCAATGGAAAGGTTTGGTTGCCGGGCGTTTTCTCCCGTTCTTGGCGAGCGTAACCATTGCCTCCGTTTTCAGTATAAGATGATTGGACACCCGCGACATGGGGCGAAGCATCCGTTTGGTACCTTTTTTCCCTATCTTGTACGCGCATGAAAAAAACGAATTATTCTCCGCTCCTCCGCACGAAGTCACTTCCTGGGCTGCTGACCCTGATTTTTCTGGCCGCTTCCTGCGTCCCCAACCGATCCCTGACGGACTCCTCTTCCATCCCGTCCGTGGCCCGGGCTTCAAAGACGGGACTTACTGAATTCACGGGGGCGGCCGCCCAATCGGGTGCCAGCGTCCGGGATGCCTCGCAACGGGAGGCGCCGGACGAAGCCGACTTGCTGGCCGCCAACGTCCCCGCCAAGGCTGCCAATAGCAAGCAGGTGAATCTGAAACAGAAGTTGGTCGGGTTGCGCGCGCAACTGGAAAAAACGCGTGCCGCACCGGCCCCGCCCGCATCGGCCAAGGGCACCCCGAAAATATTTCTGCCTACCAAGTTGTTGATCAACAAGCTGCTCAAGAAGAGCAACCGCCGGTCGGAGCGACCTACCAGCCAGATCAACGACGTGAAAGCAACCCAGGCTTCGGGCAACAACCTGGTGCTGGTGGGTTTGCTGTTGGTGATCATTGGGTTGCTGCTGGCCCTTCTTGCCACGGAGGGCAGCAGCCTTGCCACCGTTGGTTTGATTGCGCTGGTTGCGGGCTTGGTGCTGGCCGTAATCGGCCTGGTGGCTTGACGGGTGGATTGCCCTCACAGGTACTTGCCTGGGCTCAGGTAGTTCCGCACGTAATCCGTCACCCCTTCCTCCAGGGTGCGGAAAGGAGCAGCGTACCCGATGGACCGGAGTTTGTTCACGTTGGCCTGGGTGTAGTACTGGTATTTGTCGCGGATATCGGCCGGCGTGTCCACGAAGTCGATCTGCTCGGGCCGGTGCGCGGCCCGGAAGGTGATCCTCGCCAAATCCAAAAAGGTGCGCGCCTGGCCACTGCCCAGGTTGTAGATGCCCGAATTCCGGCGGTGGTGCATCAAAAAGACGGCCACTTCCACCAGGTCCTTCACGTACACGAAATCGCGCATCTGTTCGCCGTCCTTGAAGTCTGGGTGGTGGGAACGAAATAGCCTCGTGCGGGAGGTGGCCTTGATCTGATGAAAGGCGTGAAAAATGACCGAGGCCATGCGGCCCTTGTGGTATTCGTTGGGTCCGTAGACGTTGAAGAACTTCAATCCGGCCCAGAAAAAGGGTTTCTTTTCCTGCTGCAGGGCCCAGATGTCGAACTCGTTTTTAGATTCCCCGTAGGGATTAAGCGGTTGGAGGCGGGGGATGAGCGACTCGTCGTCGTCGTAGCCCAATTCGCCCAGACCGTACGTGGCCGCCGACGAGGCGTACACCAGCGGAATCTGGTATTCGACGCAACCGTGCCAGATTTTCTTGGAATAGCTGACGTTGAGGTGTTCCAGCACGCGGCGGTCGGATTCGGTCGTGTCGGTCCGCGCCCCGATGTGGAAGATGAACTCCACATCTTCGTGGTTTTGCGCCAGCCAGTCGAAAAGCTTTTCCCTTTCCACCCGCTCCTTGATCTGTTTGCCCTCCAGGTTGCGCGCCTTCCCCCGGGCGGCAAACCGCTCGTCCGAGAAGTCGTCCACGGCAACGATAAATTTAAAGCCTTCCCGGTTGAGTCGGTCAATCAGGCAACTTCCGATGAAACCCGCGGCACCCGTTACGATAATCATGGAAAAGCGTTTGGCGTTGATCAACGAGGGGCTAAATTTACGCAAACGCGTTCCAATAAAACCAGACCCCTTGGATTGAAAAAGCATCCGCTGTTCAATACGCTCTCCTTCCTGGCGGGCATCGGCCTTTTAATTTCCTGCGGAGGAGAACAAAATTCCAAACCGCTTCCCCAAGCAATGGTGCTGACCGACGATTTGGGCCGCACCGTCACCCTGCCGGAGCCACCCCGTCGCGTGATGGCGCTGGCCCCCTCGCTCACCGAAATGCTGTTCTTTGTCTGCGACCCGGGGCAGGTGGTGGCGGTGACGCAAAACGACAACTTTCCGGCGGCGGTCAATCACAAGCCCGTGGTCAACACCTACCCGATGGACTTTGAGGGCCTGCTGATGCAGAAGCCCGACCTGGTATTCACCACCGACGGGATGACTTCCCTGGCCGACGCGGAGCGGATCGGGAAAATGGGCATTCCGGTGTATTACCAGACCTACCAAACCGTCGAGGACGTGCTGACGGGCATCCTCGACATTGGCCGGATAACGGGCCACGCCGACCGCGCCACCGCCCGGGTGGATTCGCTGCGGGCGCGGTTGCGGGCCATCGAACAACGAACCAAAGGGTTGTCCCGGCCCCGCGTACTGAGCATCACCTGGACGGATCCCATCTACGTGTACGGAAAGAACACCCTCCTCACCGACAAGCTCCGGCTGGCGGGCGCGGCCAACGCCGTCGATTCGGTGTTCAAGGTGCCCTACCCGGCCCTGAGCCGCGAGTACATTCTTCGCCTCAACCCCGACGTGGTGCTGGGTGGCCCCTTGGGGCGGATGGACAGCACGTTTTTCAGGTTGTATCCCGAATTGAAAAGAACCAGTGCTTACCGCCACCGGCGCGTTTACCGCGTGACCGACGACTTGAACGCCCGACCCAGCCCCCGCGTGGTGGAAGCCGTGGAAGAACTCCGGAGCCTGATCCATCCGCGCAGTGCTTCCCAACCGGGTCAGCGATGAAAGTTGCGCCCGCCGTCAGTCTGCTGCTACTTACCACGGGTGCGTTGCTGGGACTGGGGCTCTTGATCGGCAGTTTCAAAACCGATTTTTCCGTCATCCAGCGGGCGCTATTCCACTACGACGCGGGCAGTTCCGTGCACTACGCCATCGTGCACCTGCGGTTGCCGCGTCTGCTGCTGGCCTTTTTAACGGGCGGGGCGTTGGCCTTTAGCGGCTACCTTTTGCAGGCAATGGTCAACAACCCGCTGGCCGATCCGTATCTGCTGGGAACGGCTTCGGGGGCGGCGCTGGGGGCCAACCTTTGTTTGCTGGGTTTCCTGCCCATTCATTTTCTGGGCGTGTACCTGCCTCCGGTGATGGCTTTTGCGGGCGCGTTGGTCGTTACTTTCGTGGTGGTCAGCCTGGCTTATCAGCAGGGCCAGGTGATTCCTTCGCAGTTGCTGCTGGCGGGCGTCGCCCTGTCTTCGCTGCTGACGGCCTGCCTGAGCCTGCTCACCTTCCTGTCCGAGTCGGAGGGCCAGTCGTTTCGCTCCATCGTGGCCTGGACAATAGGGGGGTTCGAGCGGGCGCAATGGGCGGATTTGCCGGCGCTGGCCCTTGTCCTGTTGGCGGTCACTTTGGTTTTTTCTTTCCTCCACAAGCAATTAACGCTGCTGCTGCTGGGCGAAAGCCGGGCCTATCACCTGGGTCTGCGCCTGGGCCGTCTGCGGTGGGGAATCCTGGTGGCCGCCTCACTGGCCACGGCCACGGCGGTTGCCCTGTCGGGACCCATCGGCTTCGTTGGCCTGCTGGTGCCGCATTTCGTTCGGGCGGTGTTCGGCGTGACTTCGCCGCCCAACATCCTGTTCACGGTGTGGCTGGGGGGAAACTTTGCGCTGGCCTGCGACTTGATTGCCCGGCTACTGCTCCCGCCCGCCGGCCTGCCCGTGGGCATCGTTACGTCCTTCGTGGGCATTCCCTTTTTCCTGTACCTGCTCTGGAAGAAAAACTACCGGTTTGGGTGAAGGGGGTTACAAGTTGCAGGTTACAGACTATAGTCGAAAGAGTTCTCCATCAACAGGGTACGGCGGCATCAACACCCAAGGTCGCCACCTGATTATTTGTTTTGATGATTCCTTCACGGGCAAGCACTTCAAACTAAGCTCCACAGGCTGATCATTATTCAAAACTTGTAACCTGCAACCTGTAACCTGCAACTATCCACTATCTTTGCGGCAAGATGGTTTACGTAAGCCGAAAAGAGTATTTCAACGCAGCCCACAAGCTGTATAATCCCGCCTGGTCGGAGGAGCAGAACGAGGCCGTGTTCGGTCCCTGCGCCAACGCCAATTGGCACGGCCACAACTTTGAAATGATTGTGACGGTGAAGGGCAATCCCGATCCGGACACGGGTTTCGTCATCGACCTGAAAGTGCTGAGCCAAATCATCAAGGAGAAGATCATCCGCAAGGTTGATCACAAGAACCTTAACCTGGACGTGGATTTCATGGCGGGTAAAATGGCCAGTTGCGAAAACCTGGTGCTGGCCGTGTGGAACATCCTCGATCCTGCCGTGCGGGAAGTGTCCAACGCCCGGGTGCACTCCATCCAACTGTTCGAAACCCACAACAACTTCGTGGAATACTTCGGGGAGTAGCGCAGACCGGAAGATTGGGAGGAAGGCGTTTATTTTTCCTTACCCTCTGCCAGCCAGTCTTCGGCATTCAATTTTTCCAATCCGTTCTTCGACGTTTTGAATGAGATACTACCTCATTGCCGGTGAACGGTCGGGCGATTTGCACGCCTCTAACCTGGTGCGGGCCATTCGTCGGCACGATGACCGGGCGGACATCCGCGCCTGGGGTGGCGAAATGACGCAGCAAGCCGGGGCCACGTTGGTGAAGCATTACCGCGACCTGGCGTTCATGGGTTTTTTGGAAGTGATTCAGAACCTGCCCACCATTTTGGGGCTGCTCCGTTTTTGCAAGCAGGATGTGCTGGACTACCAACCCGACGTGGTCATCCTGGTGGATTACGCGGGATTCAACATGCGGGTGGCCAAATTCGCGAAAGCCAACGGCCTAAAGGTTTTCTACTACATCTCCCCCAAAGTATGGGCCTGGAACCAGTCCAGGGCCTACCGCATCAAAGCCCTGGTCGACCGCATGTTCGTGATCTTTCCCTTTGAAAAGGAGTTTTTCGCCCGTTACGGGTACGCGGTGGACTACGTGGGCAACCCCCTGCTCGATGCCATCGCCGACTACCAGCCGAATCCCGATTTCCGGGTTGCCCACCAACTGAGCGATCAACCCCTGGTTGCCTTGCTCCCCGGCAGCCGCCAGCAAGAGGTAACGCGGATGCTGCCGCGGATGCGAAGCGTGGTGGCGCACTTTCCCGACCACCAGTTCGTCATTGGCGGCGTCACCAATCTGCCCCGCCACCTCTACGAGGCCGCTCCGGGGGAAGCCACCCTTCCCGTGGTGTTCGACGCGGCGTACGATCTGTTGGCCAACGCCCGGGCAGCCCTGGTCACTTCCGGCACGGCCACCCTGGAAACGGCGCTCTTCGGGGTACCGCAGGTGGTGTGCTACCAAACCAGTGGACTGACGTACGCAGTAATCAAACGGTTGATCAGGGTCGACTACGTTTCCCTGGTAAACCTGATCGCGGGGAAAGAAGTGGTAAAGGAATTGATTCAGGGAAAGTTTACCACCGAAAACCTGGTGGCCGAACTGACTCCGCTGGCCACCGATACCCCTCAATGCCATCAACAGATTGCCGAATACGGACGAATTAAAGGGCTGCTGGGCGAACGAGGGGCTTCAGAAAGGGCCGGAAAGCAGATGGTAGCGTATCTGAGGTTGCAGGTTACAGGTTAATGGGTTACAGGTTAATGGGTTACAGGTTAAAATTTTGTTGCGCATTCGTTGGACAACCAACAATCTTTTCTGCGCAACCCATTGCCTCTCTGTAACCTGTAACCTTCTTTCACCTCACCTTCAGCAGTTCCAGTTCAAAGACCAGGGTACTGTTGGGAGGAACCACGTACGTATCTTCTTTTTTCAGATAGCCGGAGCCTTCTTCCCCGTAAGCAAGGTGGGGCGGCACGATCAATACTGCCTTTTCCCCCTCGCTCATCAATAAGAAACCTTCGTCCCAACCGGGAATTACTTCGCCCCGTCCCACCCGGAACCGGAAAGTCACCTGACCGCTCGAAGAATCGAACACCCGTCCGTTGGGGAGCCGGCCCGTGTAGAGCACCGATACGCGATCGCCGGATTTGGGCCTCAGGCCGTTGCCGGGCCGCAAGCGCAGGTACTTCAACCCGGTCATCGTGGTAACGGTGTCCTTGGGCCCGTTCACCGCGGCAACCGGATCCGTTTGCGCGAAGGCTGGCCCGGCCAGCCAGGTGAGCAGCAGGAGAGAAAAAAGTTTTTTCATCTATTTCACGTCGGTGATCTCTACGTCAAAAACCAGGGGAGAATAGGGGAGAATGGTGGGGCTTCTGCCCTGCGTGCCGTATCCCAGCGAAGAGGAAAAGACCAGCGTCGCTTTCTCGCCCTTTCTCATCAGCGCCAGCCCCTCCTCAAACCCCCTCACTGGACGTTGTGCACTGTTGCTCCCGATTGTCACCTCAAAGAGCGTACCGGTCAAATTGGAGTCGAATTGCGTGCCGTTGAGCAGTCGGCCCGTGTACCGTACGGAAGCCGTCTTTCCAACCTCCGCCAATGCGCTGTCCGGGCGGGCCTGCGTGCGCTTGAAACGCAGCCCAGAGGCGGTTGTCTCGAATCCGGTCAAGCCACTAGCCGCCAGATAACGGTCAATCTTTCGGTCCTCGTTTTCAATTTTAATCAATTCCAGGTCAAACCGCAAGGGAGCGTAGGCCGGAAAATAACGCGGATCGCTGTACGATTTGAAAGCCAGGTCGGAGGGAACCAACACCGTTGCCTTTTCCCCTTCGCGCATCAAACTCACGGCCGCGAAAAATCCAGGCAGCACGCGCGCCTCCCGGCCGTTGAGCCAGAAAACAAAGGGACGGTTATTCAACGTCGAAGTGCTGTCTATTTTCCGACCGTCCAGGGTATACGTGACATGGTGTACGGTAACCGAATCGTCCGCTTTAACCGGCAGACCACCCGGGTTCGGCTTGGTCAACGCGAACGACAAACCCAGGGTATCCTTGGCCGTCAAGCCGTTGGCCGCCAGGTATTCCTGGATCTGGACGATGTTTTCCGCTTTCTTCTGAACGGTCAGGTCCTCTTCGGCCACGCAGCCGGCCAGGCCCAGCAAGGTGGCCAGCGTGAAGAGGGCAATGGAGTTCGATGCGATTCGCATGGGGAGGTTTCCGGTGTAAGTTACTGATGACTGATTCCCTAACTCCAAACCCGGGCCTTTATTTTACGTCCACCAATTCCACGTCGAACAGCAGGACGGAATTCGCGGCGATGGGACCACTGGCGCTGGGGCCGTACGCCAGGCCGGAAGGAACGATCAGGGTCGCCTTGCCCCCCTCCTTCATCAGCGCAATGCCTTCGTCCCAACCGGGAATTACCTGGCGTTGGCCCAGGGTGAAAGGAAACGGTTGCCCCCGTTCCCGGGAACTTTCGATCGCCTTGCCGTCCAGCGTTTTCAGCGTATAGTGCACGCTCACCGTATCGTTGGCCTGGGCTTGTTTTCCCGTTCCCGGCTGGGTAATGAGGTAGTTGAGTCCCGAGGCGGTTTGCTGCACGTTGCTCAGTTTATTTTTGGCCACGTAGTCAGCAATCAGCTTCGCATCCACCTCTTTCTGCTTGAGGGAAGAGTTTTCCTGTTCTTTCATCAGGTCCGCCTGGTTCTGGATCTTGGCTATCCGCACCGTATGCTTGACCACTTCGAAGAACGTGACGCTATCGCCCTCGGAAACCATGGCGAGTCCGTCTTGCCAACTGCCCGGGTAGGGAGGGGGGGCCATCTTGTACTGGGTAACCCGGTTGGCCAATTGGGCGGTGCTCTGCAGAATGCTGTCCTTGCTGTTGCGCATGGCGTACTCGAGCGTGACGATGTCGCCCATCTTCGCCTTTTTACCCGTCGTATCACCCTTGTGAAATACGTATTCCACCCCGTTTTTGGTGGTGGATCGGGACTTGTTGCAAGCGGTCATTCCAACGGCCGCTACAGCTATGCACACTAGTTTTCTGAACATGGTTTTCTGAATATGAAGAATGAAGAATTAGAAATAAAGCGATTGTTCACGGTTGACTTTTCACTGGGTGCGGAGCAGTTGTTCGCGGTATTCGGGCAGGAGCGACAAAAACCGCTGCACCGTTTCGTCGAGCGTCAGTTCCGACCGGCCACCGGCGGCGTTGCGGTGCCCGCCCCCGTCGAAATGCTGGCGGGCAAAGTCATTGACCGAGAAGTCGCCCGAAGAGCGGAAGGAAAGCTTGACCGAACGCACCGCGGAAAGCGACGGGCCTTCCGCCGGAACGCCAACGGGACCGCTGTTCGCGGCCGGTCCGCCGGTGCGGTTGCTTCGCAAGGGCGGCTCCGCGGCCGGTCCGCCGAAGCGGTCCGCAGGCGAAGGCCCAGCGGCTCCGTCGGTCCGGTCGATGATGACCACTGCCATGACCACGTTTTCGATGGACAGGGCGTAGTTGACCAAACCTTCGGTATCGCCCGTCTGCGAATCGTAGCGAATCAGTTCCTCGGAACGAATGGCGAAGTAGGCGGTTCGGAATTCCGGCAACACCACCAGCTTTTCCATCAGCACGAAACCCAGGAACCGCAGTTTGGCTTCGGTGTTGTTGTCGTAGACCAGGCGGTGGACCTTGTTGGTTTGCACGCCCAATCCGATCAATTCGGCGCTGATGAGGTGAACCTTCTGGGTGGTGCTGGGGTGACGAAACGAGCCCGTGTCGGTCATGATGCCCGCGTAAATGCACTCCCCGATGGGCACGTCGATTTCGCGGTGGTCGCCCAACTGCCCGATCAATTCGTAGACGAGTTGCGCGGTGGCGGCGGCCTTGATGTCCCAGAGTTCAAATTCGGCGAAGTGTTCCGGTTCCAGGTGGTGATCGATGAGCACCTTACGGGCCTTGGCTTCCCGTACGATTCCGCCCAGCTCGTTGATCCGTTTGAGGGAAGAAAAATCCAGGCAGCAGATCACGTCCGCTTCCCGTACCAGTTGCGCGGACTGCTGTTCGTTGCCCTCGTTGAAAACAATCACCTCCTCGTTGCCGTGCATCCAGGCCAGAAAACGGGGGTAATCGGTGGGCGTGATGACGTGTACCCGGTGGCCTTTTTTCTTGAGGTAACCCGCCCAAGCCAACGAAGAGCCCAAGGCATCCGCATCCGGCTTGTGGTGCGTGGTGATGACGATCTGCTTGGGAGAACTCAACAGTTCCTTGAAAGCTGGGAGGTCTAGCATGCTGTGGGGCTGAACCCTGGGAAGCAACGCGGTAGGGGCGATTTTCGCGCCCGTTTTTTTGATTTGGCCGACAAAACTGGGAAGAATTTCACACAAAACCAAACCGTCGTCCCAGCCGATTTTGTCCCACGACGCCCGTCCGGAAGCGGTTTCCACCCGCCGAAGCCCGGATTAAATCGGCCGTAAAGCGGAGCCTGCCCATTATTTCTCGAATAAACGGCTAGTTTTGCGCTCCCGAATCCATTCCTTTCTCCTATGGCAACCAACCGTACCTTTACCATGATCAAACCCGATGCAGTGGCCGAAGGCCACACCGGGTCTATTACCAAGCTGATCGAAGAAGCCGGCTTCCGCATCGTCGCCCTCCGGAAAACCCGGCTCACGCCCGACCGGGCCGGAGAATTCTACGCCGTGCACCGGGAGCGGGGATTCTACCCGGACCTGGTACGCTACATGGCTTCCGGGGCCATCGTGCCGATGATCCTGGAAAAGGAAAATGCCGTGGCTGACTTCCGCAAACTGATTGGCGCCACCAACCCAGCCAACGCCGAAGCGGGCACCATCCGCCAATTGTTTGCCAAGTCCATCGAAGCCAACGCCATTCACGGCTCCGACTCCGACGAGAACGCCGCCGTCGAGGGCAACTTCTTTTTCGCCGCCACTGAACAATTTTAATTAATGTAGGGCGAGCATCTTGCTCGCCCTACTTGCGCTAACCATTTCGGAAAGGGTAGAGCAACAATCTGACGCGCACTCGCCGTCATCGAAGATGCCGTCTCTTAAAAAGATGGCATTTTTCTGCTACTTCCTCACGCTGATTTTTAACTCCTCCAACTGCGCCCCGGAGATTTCGGAAGGCGTGTCGATCATTACGTCGCGGCCGGAATTGTTTTTGGGGAAGGCAATGAAGTCCCGAATCGAATCGGCCCCGCCGAACAGCGAGCAGAGCCGGTCGAAGCCGAAGGCGATGCCGCCGTGCGGGGGCGCGCCGAACTCGAACGCTTCCATCAGGAAGCCAAATTGCCGCTGCGCCTCCTCGGGCGTGAAGCCCAGTACGCTGAACATCGTTTCCTGCAGGTCGCGGCGATAGATGCGGATGGAGCCGCCGCCCACTTCCACGCCGTTGATCACAATGTCGTAGGCGTTGGCCCGCACCGCGCCGGGATCGAGTTCCAGCAGGGAGATGTCTTCGGGCTTGGGGGAGGTGAAGGGATGGTGCATGGCAAACCAGCGTTGTTCGGCCTCGCCGTACTCCAGCAGCGGAAAGTCCAGCACCCACAGGGTAGCGTACACGTTTTTGTCGCGCAGGCCGAGCCGTTCGCCCATTTCGAGCCGCAACTCCGACAGGGCCTTGCGGGTTTTGCCCGCTTCGCCAGCCAGGATCAGCAGCAAGTCGCCGGGTTGGGCCCCCATCGCCGCCGCCCACTTCCTCAAGTCCGCTTCCGAATAGAATTTATCCACCGACGACTTGAGCGTTCCGTCCGGGTTGCAACGCACGTAGACCAGTCCCTTCGCGCCGATTTGCGGACGCCGCACGAAGTCGGTCAGTTCGTCTACTTGCTTGCGGGTGTAGTCGGCGCATCCCTTCGCGCAGATGCCCACCACCAGTGAGGCCTCGTCAAATACGCCAAACCCTTTCCCGCCAACCAGGTCAACCTCCCCGGCCCCGGCTGATGTGTCACCCCCTTCCCGCAAGGAAGGAGAAGCAATGCCTTCCCTTACGGGGCGGTCCGCCGATGCGGTGAGGTCTTTCAAAGCCACGAAGCGCATCTCGAAACGCGTGTCGGGCTTGTCGTTGCCGTATTGACGCATCGCGTCGGCGTAGGTCATGCGCGGCACCGGACCCAGTTCGATGCCCTTTACTTGCCTGAACAGGTGGCGCACCAGGCCCTCGAACATTTGCAGGATGTCTTCCTGGGTGATGAACGACATTTCGCAGTCGATCTGGGTAAATTCGGGTTGGCGGTCGGCGCGCAGGTCTTCGTCGCGGAAGCACTTCACGATCTGGAAGTAGCGGTCGAAGCCCGACACCATCAGCAACTGCTTGAACGTTTGCGGCGACTGCGGCAGGGCGTAGAACTCGCCGGGGTTCATCCGGCTGGGCACTACGAAGTCGCGCGCGCCCTCGGGAGTGGACTTGATGAGCACGGGGGTTTCCACCTCGATGAAGCCCTGCCCGTCGAGGTAGGCGCGGGTTTGCTGGGCCATCCGGTGGCGCAATTCCAGGTTTTTCCGCACCACGTTCCGGCGCAGGTCGAGGTAACGGTATTTCATCCGCAGGTCGTCGCCGCCGTCGGTGTCGTCTTCAATGAGAAAGGGTGGCAGCTTGGCCGGGTTAAGGATTTCCACGCTTGTCACCCGGATTTCGACGTCGCCGGTGGGCATCTTGTCGTTCTTGGCCACGCGCTCCACCACTTTACCTTCGGTCTTGAGCACGAATTCGCGGCCGAGGCTCCGGGCCAGGGCCAGCAGACCCGCGTCGACGAATCCCTCCTCGAAAATCAGTTGGGTCACCCCGTAACGGTCGCGCAGGTCGATCCAGAGCATGTGGCCCTTGTCCCGGATTTTCTGCACCCAGCCGCAGAGGCGGACGGTTTGGTCGACGTGGGTGATGCGCAGTTCGCCGCAGGTGTGACTTCGTAGCATGTTCGTGGTTGGTTGTTAGTGGCCAGTGGTTGGTTTTCGGGGTCGTTGCCGAACCAGGGAGCGCAAAACTACGGGTTTTGACAGATTGGAAAACGTTTTGTTTGCCGGGGATAAGTGCGTAGGTTGGGCACCCACGGGCAAGGAATACACTAGGGAGATCGCCAGGCTGGAAACGGAGAAGATCAAAATCTATTTTCCGCTGTTGCTGGCCTCCTCCATTGGTACGGCCACTTTAATCGCGAAAGAAAATTTTGGACAGAATACCAAAGACCTGGGCCTGCTGGTAGCCGGGATTCTGTTTGATTTTGGGTTAACCTTGTTAATTTGGCGAACTTTCCGTAATATTGAAGAGTTTTTGCAAAAATTAAATAATCCACCCGATGACCGGAGAAACGA
>JACMKY010000052.1 GCA_014379925.1 Cytophagales bacterium
AATCGCCTGTTTCACCAGGTCGGGGCGTTCGCCCTGGCGCCGGGGATCCTCGTGTTGTCCGTAGTAGGAGAAGGGCCAGCCGTAGAAGCCCCCTTCTTTCACCCCGGTGATGTAATCGGGTACCAGCTCATCGCCCAGTTCGTCGCGCTCGTTGACGGCCGTCCACAGGGTTTGCGTGCCGGGTGCCCAGTCCATGCCCACCGGGTTGCGCAGCCCGCCCGCGTAGATGCGTTCGCCCGAGCCGTCCGGGTTGATTTCCAGGATGCCGGCCCGGCGAATTTCGTTTTCCATCCCTTTTTCCGCCACGTTGGTGCCCGATCCTACCGATACGTAGATCTTGGAGCCATCGGCGTTGGCCAGGAGGTTGCGGGTCCAGTGGTTGTTGTAGCCCCCGGCCGGCAAGGCCAGGATCTTCTTCCCTTTGGCCGTGATGCGGGTCTGCCCGGCCTGGTAGGGATACTGCCAGAGTCCGTCGGTATTGGCCACGTAAAACGAGCTGCCCAGCACCAGCATGCCGAAGGGCTGGTTGAGACCCGTCAGGAAGATTTCGCGCTGCTCGGGCTTGCCGTCTCCGTTTGCGTCGCGGAACAGCGTGATCCGGTTGGCGCTTTCCCCGATCGCCTGTGATTTGGCGCTGCCACTCACCTGGGCTTCGATTTTCTCGACGCCTTTCCGCTCGGTATTGGATTCGGCAACCAGGATGTCACCGTTGGGTGCCACGTACACCCAGCGCGGGTTCCGCAACCCGTCGGCGAATTTATTCACCGCAAAACCCGCCGGGGCCGCCGGGGTTTTTCCGGCTGGCCAGCCGATGACCTTGCTGTAGTTCTTGACCGATTCGGTGGCGCCGGGTTCCGGCAGCGAAACCGTTTGGGCGTTGGAAACCGCCACGGTATCAACCGCCACGGTGGCGGCGGTGTCGGCGGTCTGGTCTGGCGTCTTCGACCCGGAGTCGCAGCCGAACAGGAGGGCGGCACTGAGCAAAATCATCGGGTACGCTCGTCGTTTTTTCATGGGAGAATCGGCTTTGGTTCAAATTTCATACTAATACGGGCAGTATGTTGATTTGTTAGTTGTAATCAGTAAGTATTCGGGATAACCGCCGTTGCTGGTTCCAGAGACTTCGACTCCCTTCTACGCACCATTACCCCGATTTAACCGGCGTACGGTGGCGATTGGCGCGCTCACGCCGTGACCGCCGTCTTGAATTCGGAGGTGAAGTGGAACTGGATGTCGGGGTTGTTCTGGATGGTCATCCGCAGCACCCAGTCCGACTCGGCCAGAAACACCGGGTTGCCGTCCTTGTCGTGGGCGATGCTGTGGGCTTTGACGCGGAGGAAGTCGGCCAGCTTTTTCTTGTCGCCCGCCGTAAGCCAGCAGGCTTTGGCGAGGTTGACGGGCGCAAAGCGGCACGAGGCGCCGTATTCCTGCAAGAGGCGGTACTGGATCACCTCGAACTGCAGGTCACCCACCGTGCCCACGACTTTGCGGTTGCCGGGTTGCTGGGTAAACAACTGCGCCACACCCTCGTCGGTGAGTTGCTGAATGCCCTTTTCCAGCTGCTTGGACTTCATGGGGTCGGTGTTGATGAGTTCCTTGAAAATTTCGGGCGAAAAGCTGGGAATGCCCTGGAACTGCAAATCCTCTCCCTCGGTGAGCGTGTCGCCGATCTTGAAGTTGCCCGTGTCGTAGAGGCCGATCACGTCGCCGGGATACGCTTCCTCGATCAGGTTCTTGTCCTGCCCCAGGAAATTGACCGGGCTGGTGAAGCGCAGGTTTTTGTCGAGCCGCACGTGGTGGAAGAACTTGTTGCGCTCGAACTTGCCCGAGATGACCCGCAAAAAGGCAATCCGGTCGCGGTGGCGCGGGTCGAGGTTGGCGTGGATTTTGAACACGAAGCCGCTGAACTCCTTTTCGGCGGGTCCGATCACGCGCTGGTCGGTGGGACGGCCCCCGGGCGGCGGGGCGATGCGGGTGAAGGTGTCCAACAGTTCTTTCACCCCGAAGTTGTTGACGGCGCTGCCGAAAAAGACGGGTGCCAGGTAGCCGTCGAGGTAGTCCTGCTGGCGGAAGGGTTCGTAAACGCCCTCGATCAACTCCACGTCCTCGCGCAACTGGCCGGCGAACTTGCCGATTTTCTCGTCCAGCATCCCGTCGTCGAGATCGGAGATTTCCACCATGTCGTCGGACACGCGGGTTTTGTTGGGACTGAAGAAGTAGAGCTTCCGGTCGTAGAGGTTGTAGACACCCTTGAAAGTGTCGCCCATGCCGATGGGCCAGCTCAGCGGGCGCACGTGGATCTGCAGCTTTTCTTCCAGTTCGTCGAGCAGGTCGAAGGGGCTCTTGCCTTCGCGGTCGAGCTTGTTGACGAACACGATCACCGGCGTGTTCCGCATCCGGCAGACTTCCATCAGCCGTTCGGTCTGTTCCTCCACGCCTTTCACGCAGTCCACCACCAGGATCACGCTGTCGACGGCGGTGAGGGTGCGGTAGGTATCTTCGGCAAAGTCCTTGTGGCCAGGCGTATCGAGCAGGTTGATCCGGGTGCCGTTGTAGTCGAATCCCATCACGGAGGTGGCCACGGAGATGCCACGCTGGCGCTCAATTTCCATGAAGTCGGAGGTGGCGCCCTTCTTGATTTTGTTGGATTTAACGGCCCCGGCGGTCTGGATGGCCCCGCCAAAAAGCAGGAATTTCTCGGTGAGGGTGGTCTTGCCCGCGTCGGGGTGACTGATGATGGCGAACGTGCGGCGCTTGCGGATTTCTTCGGCGTAACTCATTGAAGGGCTCGGTAAAAAAGCAAATTTAGTGCATTCTTCACAAAGACGGTCTCTGTCCAACGATCCGTCCGGGTCGCAACGGCCAATGGCCGCCGTAAGCGCACCCGCCCGGGTTCACCCCAAATCCGCGAAAGGATAAAAAACGTACTTTTGTTGCGGGAAAGATTCCTCGAAAGAAAGCCCCACCGCCGTGCAAGATACGCTGCAATACATCCTCGAATTTCCCCTGCTGAAAGTGCGACAGTACAACATCACAATATTTGACGTACTGATCCTGATTTTCATCCTCAGCGCGGCCCGCCTGCTGATCTGGGTCATCCAGAAATTCCTCCGGAGGCGGATCTTTCCCATCGGCAACGTGGACGCCGGGCGGCAGTTTGCCCTTACCCAGCTCATCAAGTACATCATCTATCTGCTGGCCATTCTGTTCTCATTCCAGGCCCTGAGCATCGACATCTCGCTGCTGCTGGCCGGTTCGGCGGCCCTGCTGGTGGGCGTGGGACTGGGCTTGCAGCAAACCTTCAATGACCTGGTATCGGGACTGATCCTGCTCTTCGAGGGCAACGTGAGCGTGGGCGACATCATCGAGATCGACAACCTGATCGGACGGGTGACGGCCATCGGCATTCGGACTTCCAAAGTCGAAACCCGCGACGCCATCACCATCATCGTGCCCAACTCCAAGTTCATCGTCGACAACGTCATCAACTGGAGCCACAGCCACTTGGTCACGCGCTTCAGCGTGCGGGTACACACCTCCTACCAGAGCGATCCCGAGCTGGTGCGGCGGGTATTGCTCGATTGCCTGCTGCCCTTCGGAGACGTGGCCTCGACCCCCGTCCCCTTCGTGCGGCTCAACCACTTCGGGGAAAGTTCGCTGGACTTCGAGCTGCTCTTCTGGACCGACAACATGTGGCGCATCGAAAATATGAAGAGCGAAATCCGGTTCAACATCTACCGGGCCTTCAAAGAAAACGACATCCGCGTGCCCTTCCCGCAGCGCGACGTCTACATCCACACCGCCCACGCCGAAAAGCCCTTCGACTTCCAGGCGGGGGAGTTGAAGGGCTGACAACCAACGTCCCCACGGTTACGGGCGCAAAACAGCCGGGTCGGGGAAATCACGGCGATCTCCCCGACCCGGCTGTTTTGCGCTGGCATCCTCACGGTTTCAGCCAGGCGTCGCGCAGGGCGGTCTGTTCGGGCGCGGGGTTGGGCAGGGGGGTTACTTCGTACCCGGCCTCGCTGTCCACCAGGAGGGCCGGGGCCGACAGTTTCACGTTGTTTTCCTTGCCATCCTCACCCTTCCGGATCACCACCACCTCCACCGGATCGCCCTCTTTCGTGTTGGCCTGGTAGTCGCTGGTCAGTTGGCTGAACGTCTCGGCGGACAGTTCCTTGCCGTTGAGGGAAACGAACTCGTCGCCCTTGCGGTAACCCAGTTTCTTGCCGAACGCGTTCATCTGTTCCACGTTGGTGACGGCGATGCGCCCGGTCTTGTCGTTGTAGCCGAGGGCGATCTTACCCAGTGAAGCCACTTTCTTGGTTCCTCCACCGCTGTATCCCAGGCCGACCAATCCAAAAGTTTCCTTCAACGGCAAGGGTTCACTCCCTTCCACGTAGCGGGCAAAGAATTCGCGGATTTCCGGGTAGGTCAGTTGGGTGATCTGGTCGAACAGTTCGTCGTCTTTGAAAGACTGGTCCTTGCCGTAGCGTTTTGAAAGGTCAGTCATCAGGTTCTGGATACCGTATTTTCCCTTCGACAGGCTCCGCAGCTTCACGTCCAGGCACAGCCCGATCAGGGCGCCCTTCTGGTATACGTTGCCGTACTGATCCTTGTAGCGTTCAAGGCAGCCCTCGCTCATTTCGGTGAAGGGAAGGGTATCGTTGAAACTGGCGGCCGCAGTGGTCATCTTTTCGTTCACCATCCCCAGGTAGGTCTTCAGGTCAATGAGGCCATGCTTGATTTGCATGTGGCCCGCCGAGTATTCGGTTACGCCCTCGTAGAGCCAGAGGTGCTTCGACATCTTGGGCTGGTTGTAGTCGAAATCGCCGATTTCTTCCGAGTGGATGCTCAGCGGCGTGAGGATGTGGAAAAACTCGTGCGACGACACGTCGCGGATGGTCTGGGTAAGCAGTTCCGGTTTGGCTTCGGGCAGGCAGTAGAACGAGGAGTACGAATGCTCCAGGGCGCCCATCGAGCCGGATTTGGAGGGCTGGTCGAACAGGTAGATCAGGAAGGCGTACTTCCGGATGGGCAGCGTGTCGCCCAGGTATTGCTTCTGGGCCGTGAGCAGCTCCTGAATGTTGTCGGCGATGGCCCGGGAACCGGCCACCCGGTTGGGCGAGTAGACCGACACCAGGATGTCGGCACCCCCGATTTTGAGCACCGTCGTGTCGGGCTGGCAGTAGAGCATCGGCGCGTCGGTCAGGCTCGCGTACGAGTCGGTTGCGTAGGTGTCGCGGGTGGGCGTGCTTTCGGTGGCAACCAGCGAGGTGGAACCGTAGAACCCGGCCGGCTTGGTCACGTTGATCTCGTACTTCACGTTCTTCATTCCGTCGAAGTAACCGAAGAAGCCGTGGGTATTGAGGGCGAACACCTTCTCCTCGATGCTGGTGCCGGCGGGTTCAAAGATGACATTATCCTGGTCGGTATCGTAGGTGTCTTCCACGCTGTAAGCCAACTGGCGCAAGGCTCCCGCGTTTTTGATCTTCCAGCTGTTCGCGTCGAGTTTCTCCACCGGCAGGGGCTGGCCGTTGCCGTCCAGCGCGCGGAACTCCGACACGAAGCGGCCGAAGTCGTAGTTGGCGTAGGTGCCGGGCACAATCTTGGGAAGGTAGTACACGGTTTCTTCCCCCTTCACGGCCGGCGTAAGCAACGTTACTTTCAGTTGGTCATTCTTGGCTTGGGTGAGGTCGACGGAAAACCGGTAGGCATCGCGGGCGGCTTTCGCCTGGACTTCGGGGCGATCGGCCTTCTTAGCGGATCGTTTCTTTTTTTGCGCTTCGGCCCCACTCGATACGGTTAACCACAAGCAGCAAAAAACCAGGAATTTGTTCATGGATGATGGAGGTTGATTTGGAAAAGAACGGGCAATTTACGGCGAAGAAACCAAAGGAATGCCATCTCTCTCCCGAAAGGCCGAAATTAAGGATAACCGGTAAGCGGCGGGGAGCCGACCCGGTTGCGCGACGCCGGTTATCGGCCGCCAAGCGGACTACCTGTAATGCGATTGCCCAACGAATGGCTTCGTCGGGGGATAACGCGGCCCCGAAAATGTTCAATAACCCCGGGACACCGGGCAGCAATTGGGCGTTCTCGACCAAGTGTCTCCGTGGACCGTTTCCTCAAGCAGATTTTTTTGACTTTGGCAGGAAATTCAATAAAATTTTTGTGTGCGCCTGGCTTAACTTTGGGGTCAGTTGACGCTGGTTTCGCCTAGATTGCCCGGCCAAGCCGAAGCGGTGCCGGTTGATTGACGCAATCTTCGTGCTCCATTTTTACTGTTTGCTTTTCATCAACAACCGTTCAACCCCTTCTCCGTTCCCATGGCAACATCCCTATTCTGGCTTCCTCCGGCGGTCCACCGGTCTACCCGACTGCGCAATGCTTTGGTCACTGCCTGCCGTACGACCGGGTGCTGGGCCGTCCTGGCCGGCTGGCTGCTGGCTACCGCCGCCCAGGCCCAGCCCCAGTTGCTCAAGGACATCAATGCCGCCCCCGCCAATTCCCCCTACTTCGGTCCGATCAACCTCACCGACGTGGGTAGAGTGCTCTACTTCTCGGCCGCCAACCCCGCCAATGGCCGCGAACTCTGGACGAGTGACGGTACCCCGGAGGGCACCCGCCTGATCAAGGACCTGCGCCCGGGCCTGGAGACTTCCAATCCCACCAACCTCACCAACGTGGGTGGGGTGCTCTACTTCACAGCCGACGACGGCACCACCGGCACCGAACTCTACCGCAGCGCAGGTACCCCCGAAAGCACCCGCCTGGTCAAAGACATCACCCTCGGCCCCGCCCCTTCCTCGCTGAGCAAGCTGACCAGCGCCGGTGGACTGCTCTTCTTCGCGGCCACCGACCCCAGCACCCCCAGCCGGGGCGATCTCTGGCGCAGCGACGGTACCGCGGAGGGCACTCGGCCCCTGCGCTGTTCCTGCCCGGAGCCCCCTGACCACTTCAACCCCTCCCAATGGATGGCGGTGGGTGGGGTACTCTACTTCGTGGCCGACATCGGGATTAATGACCGCCAGCTCTGGCAGAGCGACGGCACGGAAGCGGGCACGGTGCTGATCAAGGATCTCTACGCCCCGCCCGGCATCTCATCCGACAAGACAGCCCGCCATAACCTGACCAACGTGGGCGGGGTGCTCTTCTTCACCGACATCAATCCCGTGTCCAACGGGCGGGAATTGTGGAAGAGTGACGGCACCCCCGCCGGCACCGTTCTGGTCAAGACCGTCTCTGGAGGTGGTGGCTCCCCTTACACCTCCTCCATCGGTGGCCTGACCGACGCCGGCGGGACGCTTTACTTTGTCGCCGGCGAGGGACTCTACAAGAGCGACGGCACCCCCGCCGGCACCAGTCTGGTCAAGAGCGGAGGATCGGGCCGGTACGCCCTCAATTTCAGCAACCTGACCAGCGTGGACACGATGCTTTTCTTTGTAGTCTCCGGCCTTGACAGACCCGAGTGGGAACTGTGGAAGAGCGACGGTACGCCCGAAGGGACG
>JACMKY010000388.1 GCA_014379925.1 Cytophagales bacterium
ACTGCCTCACGCCTTTCGTGGGCGCGACCTTGAATGTCCCGTTTGCTACGCCGGGCACCATGACGGCGGGTACGCATTTCAACGCCGGCAACGTGTTTACGGCCCAATTGTCCGACGCGGGAGGCAGTTTCGCCACCCCCGTCAACATCGGAAGCCTGACCTCCGTGGCCTTAAGCGGGTCCATTCCGGCGGTCATTCCGGCCAACACAGCCTCGGGAACCGGTTACCGCATCCGGGTGGTGAGCACCACCCCGGTCAGCATTGCCAGCAGCGTCAACGTGGCCGTCGGGCTGTACGCGGCCGCCCCGTTTTCCTCCCAATCCATCCCCACGACGGGGGGATCAGGGGTGACGGTGACGGCGACGGGTCCGAACATAACGGCGTACCAGTGGGGTTATTACACGACATTGGGGGGGGCGATTACCGACTTGGCCGGCCGAACCGCCACCACATACCTGCCCGACGGACCCGATTTTCCGGGTGCCGGCACGTACTCCGTGATTTGCCGGATGGTTACCTCCAACGGTTGCGGTACGGTACTCAGCAGCCCGATCGTGGTGTACGTGAACTGTCCGCAGACGGGGGCGAATCCCAACCTGACCGTCAACGGTGACTTCACGGCGGGCAACGTGAGTTTTACCACCGAGTACAACTACGTTACCGGACCCAATTCCATGATTCCCGAAGGGACGTACACGGTTGGCCTCAATCCGGCCAGCGTCCACCCCGCGTTTTGCAACATGGACTTGCCGCCGGGGCGCTCGCCGGTTTCGGGCGGCAACATGCTCGTTGCCAACGCGGCCACTACCGGCACCCGAATAGCGTGGGGCCAAACGATTCCCGTCACCCCTTACAAAGACTACGTGCTTACCTTCTACGCCGCCAACCTGGCCGGCCCGACCAACAGCCTGTTTTTTGGTATTTTCGCGGGATGCTTCCGCACGGGAGCCGACGTGTCGGTGCCTTTTCAGGTAGCCAACTGCGTCTGGAGCAAGTACAGCTTTCAACTCAGCAGCGGAAACACCACTTCGCTGGACTTGTCCATCCGCAACATCAGCGCGGCGGCGGGCGGCAATGACATTGCCATTGACGACATCGAATTCTACGAATGCGTTCAGGTTTCGGCGCCGCCCTTCCCCGTCGCCGAAGCCTTTACCTGGCGGGGGACTACTACCGACTGGTTTAATCAGGACAACTGGGGGTCTGCCTGCGGTCCGCCCGCCTGCATCAACGAAGTGACCATTCCCCTACTGGGACCCGGTGGCGTGTATCCGGTCATCAATAACAACGGGGCCGCCGCGGGCACGATAAACATCAGCAGCGGGGCTTCTCTGACCATCAGCGCCGGCAGAAATCTGAATGTCTGCGGTGACTTCAACAACAACGGGGTCGTCACGGCCGACCCCACCTCCACCATTACGTTCACCAGCAACAAACCGCCCCAGCAACTGATCACCGGCAACCTCACCGGTGGCAACCGATTCGGCAACGTCGTGGTGAACAAGACCAGCGCCGCCGACGTGCTTCAAATGAACGTCCCGGTGGACCTGGCCGGCAGCCTGACCATTACCACGGGTACCCTGGATGCCAACGGCCAGAACGCGAGGGTGGGGGGCAACTTCACCAATGCGAGTACCTTCATTCCGGGTGGCGCTACGGTGGAGTTCAACGGAGGGGCCAACCAGCAATTTACGCGGACGGGTACCGGGGATTTCTACAACCTGATCGTCAACAAGGCCACGGCCACCAACACGTTCACCTTCAACCCGGCCGTTACAACGGTGGCCAATCAGCTTACGCTCACCCGGGGAATCGCCGTTACCACTGGCACCAACGAAATCCGGGTTACCAACGCGGCGGCGGGCGCCGTGACGGGCTATTCGGCCAGCAGCTACGTAAACGGCAGACTGCGGCGGGAAATCAGCGGTGCCCAGTCGTACGATTTTCCGGTGGGCGATGCCAGCCGCTACGAATTGATTACGGTGAACGCCACCAGTCCCCTGGTAAGTACCACCAACCTGCTCGGCTTTTTCAACAGTGCCGCGCCGGGTGGGTCGGCCCCGGCCCTGACGGAAAGCACCGACGTGTACGCCCTCACCTGCAATCCGGGTTACTGGACCCTCACGCCGGATGCCCAGCCTACGGCGGGTAACTTCAACCTTCAAATCAACCCCGTGGGCATCTTCTGCACCAGCGCGGTGCAAACCATTGCCAAGCGTCTTAACAGCGCGTTAGCCTGGAGTTTCGGTACCAGCACCCCCGTGAGTGCTACCCGCCGCGATGGATTCAATTCCTTCTCGGAAGTAGCGCAGGTGAGCACGGATGCCATTCCCCTGCCGGTGCGGCTGGTGAGTTTCGACGGAGAATTGGAAGCCCGGCAAATCCATCTTCACTGGCGCACGGCTTCGGAGAAGAACAGCGCCTATTTTGAAGTCCAGCGCGCCGCCAACGGGCGCACCTTCGAGTCGCTCGGTCGCGTGGCAGGGGCCGGCACTACCCAGGAAACCAGGAGATACCTCTTCATTGACCAGGCACCGCTGCCGGGGTTGAACTACTACCGCTTGCGGCAGGTAGACACCGACGGGCAATTCCACTACAGCCGCCTGATCGAGGTCAAAGCCGACACGGAGGACCTTCAACGCGAGGCGGCGGTGGTCTATCCCAACCCGGTGACCAAGGGCAACCCCGTGCAACTCCGGCTGAACAGCGTCCGGGAGCAGTCCGGTCAGGTGGTGACCTACGACGGGCTGGGGAGGGAATTGTCCCGGCAGCCGATCCGCGTGCACAAAGGACCCTACGAGTTAATGGTGAATTCGGTGGCGCTCCTGCCGACGGGCGTGTACCTGG
>JACMKY010000389.1 GCA_014379925.1 Cytophagales bacterium
CCTGCTCAATCTCTTCCGTGGTGTTTTCCGCTGGCGTTGCGGACTCATTCAGTACCTCAACCGTCCTGGCGTAGGTCCGGTTGGCGCTCAGGGTGGCCCGGCCTGCTACGGGCACGCCCGACCCGTCCCCATCGGCACCTTTCATTCGACAACTACGGGACTACCGCCCGTGGCAGTGGCAGTCAACCGGACGGCGGTGATCACTTCTTCATTTACCGGGTCCGGATCGTCTTTTTTACGGTCCGCGATGATGGCAACCGCGCACGTGACTCCACCCAGCGACAAGCAGCGTTTTTTGGAAGGATGTTCTGATTGAATCGGCTTTTACCAAATTTTGTGTTGCCTACCTTGGTATGCCCCCTTGGCGGATGGCCGCCGCCGCGCTGCTTCTCCCGCAAATCCCCGCCCGGGCTCGTTCCACGACGGGCCGCCTTTTTTGATCCTGCGCACGCCGGAAGGCCGAAAATGAAGCTGGCTTCACCCGTTGATTGGTCCCAGACCCGCGCTACGGGAGCTGGCTGGTAGTTCCGCCCCCCTGCATTGCTTACTGAATCCTGCCTGGCTACTGAACCCGGTGAGGGGTTTTTACCGGCGTTGCAAACGGGAGCCTCGCAAGTTGGCAAGAAATTTGCCTAGGGCGTAACAAAACCTGTTTGATCAAAAAACAGTATACGCAACCGAATCAGTAACTCCAATCTTTTCAACTTTAAAGCTATGTTACACCAGATCAGAAGTCAAAGCGCTTTGTATTCCTTGTTGCTGGTCCTGGCGGTTTTCGCCGGCTGCGCCAAGAAAGACACCGCCACCACGTCGGACCGGAAGATGAACAAAACCACCAAGGGTGGTTTGATCGGGGCTGGTAGCGGGGCCGTGGTGGGTGGAATCATCGGGAAAGTGGCGGGCAACACCGCTGCCGGAGCCATCATCGGGGCTACCGTGGGCGGCGCCACCGGAGCCGTCATCGGCCGCCGGATGGACAAGCAAGCCGAAAAGCTGGATCAGAAAGTAGAAGGGGCCACCGTTGAGCGCGTGGGCGAAGGCATCAAGCTGACGTTTGATTCGGGCATCCTGTTTGCCCTCAACTCCGCCGAACTGACTCCGGCGGCGAAAGCCAACATCGACAAGATGGCCAAGATCATCACCGAGGACGAGAACAAGGAAACCAACATTCTCCTGGAAGGACACACCGACATCACGGGCAGTGACGCGATCAACCAGCCGTTGTCGGAACGCCGGGCTAAAGCCGTGGCGGATTACTTGAAAGCCGACGGGGTAGACCCCAGCCGCCTGATTACCAAAGGGTACGGAGCGGGCCAGCCGATTGCCAGCAACGATACCGAGGATGGCAAGCGGCAGAACCGCCGGGTGGAAGCGGCCATCTACGCCAACGAGAAAATGAAACAGGCGGCGGCCGAAGAGGCCACCAGCACCAACAAATAACCCACTGATCAATGCGACCGTTCAAGCCCGTCGGCACTAGTTGCCGACGGGCTTTTTCGTGCCTTTCTCCCCGGCGGACGGAAAAACGAGGGGCGGGGCCAGGCAAAGGATCCGTCCAAAATTTAAAATCTGAAATCCGCCTTTCTTTTTCCGATGTGTATATCTTTGTCGCCGACACGTTGACAAACTTCCCGATCCTTACTTTTAGATTCTTAACTTTTATGGGTGAACAAAAGATAACCATTCAGGACGGCGTATTGCGGGTCCCCGACCAACCCACCATTCCCTTCATCGAAGGCGACGGTACCGGGGCCGACATCTGGGCGGCTTCCGTGCGCGTATTCGACGCGGCCGTTGAGAAGGCGTACGGTGGACAAAAGAAACTGGTGTGGAAGGAAGTGCTGGCCGGCGAGAAATCCTACAACAAAACGGGTGACTGGCTGCCCGAAGCGACCCTGGCCGCCTTCCGGGAGTACCTGGTGGGCATCAAAGGACCACTAACCACGCCCGTGGGGGGAGGCATCCGCTCGCTGAACGTGGCCCTGCGCCAGGAACTTGACCTTTACGCCTGCGTGCGCCCGGTGCGCTGGTTCGAGGGCGTGCCTTCGCCAGTGAAGCAGCCCGAGCTGACCGACATGGTGATCTTTCGCGAAAACACCGAAGACATCTATGCCGGAATTGAGTTCAAGGAAGGGTCGCCCGAAGTGGAAAAGTTCAAGCAATTCTTCCGGGAAAGCTTTCCCCAACTGTACAAGAAAATTCGTTTTCCCGATACCGTCGGCATCGGCATCAAGCCCGTCTCGCGCGAGGGCACCGAGCGGCTCGTGCGTTCGGCCGTCGACTACGCCATCCGGATGAAAAAACCCTCGCTGACGCTGGTGCACAAGGGCAACATCATGAAATTCACCGAGGGCGGTTTCCGCGACTGGGGCTACGAACTGGTGAAGCGCGAATACGGGGCAGTAGAAATCGACGGTGGACCGTGGTGCAGGTTGCCCGACGGCCTGGTGGTCAAGGATGTCATCGCCGATGCTTTTCTGCAGCAGATTCTGCTGCGTCCCGCCGAGTACTCCGTCATTGCGACGCTCAACCTCAACGGCGACTACATTTCCGACGCCCTGGCCGCCGAAGTGGGTGGCATCGGCATTGCACCGGGTGCCAACATCAACTACCTGACCGGCCACGCCATCTTCGAAGCCACCCACGGCACGGCACCCAAGTACGCGGGCCAGGACAAAGTAAACCCCGGTTCGGTGATCCTCTCCGGGGCGATGATGCTCGAGTACCTGGGCTGGCAAGAATCCGCTGACCTCATTTACCGGGGCCTGGAAGCGGCCATCGCCTCCAAGCGCGTCACCTACGACTTCGAACGGTTGATGGAAGGGGCCACCCTGCTCAAGTGCTCCGAATTCGGCGAAGAGATCGTGAAGAACATGTAGTCGGGCGTTTACCGTTGTGAGTGCTCAGTTTATGGGCGGTAAACGCCTTCATTGAAAAACTACCCCTCTCGGGTGGCGCTGAGCCATCCGGGAGGGGTAGGGTAAACGCCAAACGCTCACTGCTCGCTTTTTTCTCCCTTTTCCTCCATCAGTTTTCGCATGCCCGAGGCCACCACGCCATCGGGAAGAACGTTGCTGGCGGCGGCCTGAATCTTGTTCAGAATGCCCGAAACGAGGCGGCTTTCGCCCTTCATTAACGCTTCGTAGCCGTCCCTGGCCACGTCGGCCGGCTCGGACAGGGGCGTATCCTGCGCCGCCACCGTGTTTTCGGCCCCCGCCCGCCGGAAGAAATTCGTGTCGGTGGCTCCCGGCATCAAAGCCGTCATCGTGACGTTGCTGTCTTTGATTTCGTTGATGACGGCCTCGGTGAAGGAAAGGACGAAGGCTTTGGAGGCACCGTAAACGGCCATCAGCGGCGAAGGCATCAGCGAAACGGTGGAGGCCAGTTGCAGAATCTTTCCTTCGTCGCGCGCCAACATATCGCGCAGGTACAATTTGGTCAGGTGCACCAAAGCGCTGATGTTGACCTGAATGATGGCCAGTTCGGTTGCCAGGTCGTTTTCGCTGAACAAGCCGTGTTCGCCGAAGCCCGCGTCGTTGACCAGCACGTTTACTTCGATGCCCTGCCGTTTCACCTCCTGGTAGATTTCATCCGGCGCTTCGGGTTTGGAGAGGTCCCTGGCCACCACGGTCACGCGCCCGGTGCCGTAGGTCTGCTTCATTTCTTCCGCGATTTCCCGCAGCCGCGCTTCGTTGCGGGCAACCAGCACGAGGTCGTAGTGATCCTTGGCGAACAGCTTCGCGAATTCGTAGCCTAAACCACTGGAAGCCCCGGTGATCAAGGCGGTCGGGGGAGATTGGATTACCATAACAAAGGGATTTTTGGTGAATGGGTCTTGCCTGCTTTTACTCACCAGACAACCGGAAGGTTGCGGTGGGCGTGGACAGGGCCGGATTTCGATAAATACGGATGCTTCAACGGCGACTTCACCCGGCACTTTGACCTACCCCA
>JACMKY010000390.1 GCA_014379925.1 Cytophagales bacterium
AGAGCGACGGCACCCAGGCTGGTACCGTCCTGGTCAAGGACATCAACCAGGGTCCCGGTAGTTCCATTCCTGGATCCTCGGATCCTGGTCAGTTCGTCAGTGTAGACGGCGTCATCTACTTCCGGGCCAACGACGGCACCTCCGGGCGGGAACTCTGGCGCAGCGACGGCACCCCCGAAGGCACCTTGCCGGTGGGCGACATCCGCCCGGGGGCAGCCAGTACTTTTGCCGACAACGACATAACCGGCCTTAACCTGACCAGCGTGGACGGAGTGGTTTACTTTGCGGCCGCTGATGGTACCTATGGCACCGAGCTATGGAAGTACATCCCCACTGCCCCAACTACCTGCGCGGCCACGGGCACGATTCTGCGCGAGCAATGGAACGGCATCGAAGGCAACGCCATCACCGACATTCCCCTGCTCACCGCCCCCGCTTCCCGCAGCCAACTGACCAGTTTGGAGGCCCCCAGCGAGGTGGGCGATAACTACGGAGCCCGGGTGCGGGGCTACATCTGTCCCCCTCAGACCGGGGCTTATACCTTCTGGCTGGCCACCGATGATGACGGGGTCTTGTATCTGTCCACCAACGAGGAGCCAGCTAACAAGCAGCGCATTGCCGCCATCGACGACGGCTGGGCCACCTCCCGCGAGTGGAACAAATATCCCAGCCAGCAATCGGCCCTCATCCAACTGGTGGCCGGTCGCCGCTACTACGTAGAGGTACTTCAGAAAGACAGCCTGGGCGGCGACAACCTGGCCGTCGGCTGGCGTACCCCCGCCATGACCGCCGATGCCGCCCCGGTAGTGGTGCCCGGTTCGGTGCTTTTGCCCTTCCTGCCTACTACCGACAACTGCGCAGCCACCGGCACCATCCTGCGTGAGCAGTGGAACGGCATCGAAGGCAACGCCATCAGCGACATCCCCCTGCTCACCGCTCCCGCTTCCCGCAGCCAACTCACCAGCTTGGAAGCCCCCTCCGAGGTAGGCGACAACTACGGAGCCCGGGTGCGGGGCTACATTTGTCCCCCTCAGACGGGCGGTTATACCTTTTGGCTGGCCACCGACGACGATGGGGTCTTGTACCTGTCCACCGACGAGGAGCCCACCAACAAGCAACGCATCGCCGCCATCGACGACGGCTGGGCTCACCAGCGGGAGTGGAACAAGTATCCCGGCCAGCAATCGGCGGTGGTTCAACTGGTGGCTGGGCGTCGCTACTACGTGGAAGTGCTCCAAAAGGACAGCTTGGGTGGCGACAACCTGGCCGTTGGCTGGCGAACCCCCGCTATGAGGGCCGACGCCGCCCCGGTGGTGGTACCCGGTTCGGTGCTCACTCCCTTCTCTCCGCCGGCCAATAGTCGCCTGGCCGGAGCTGAGTCAGCCGCTGCCACTGCACTGTGGGCCTCGCCCAACCCCTTTGGGGAGCGGGTGAGGGTGCGCTTTGTGGCCCAGCAGACGGGGACGGCCAGCCTGGAACTCTACGACCTGCGGGGAGAGCGGGTGCGGACCCTCTACCAGGGAGCGGTGCGGGCGGGGGACGATCGCCAGGTGGAGACCGACGGACGGGGACTGGCCGAGGGGGTGTACCTGTTGCGGCTGCGCAACGGTTCCCACCTTTCCCACCGCAAGCTGGTCCACCACCGCTAGGCAAAGCAACTCTATTCAACACCGGCAAACTCAGTCAACGATGGGTTTGCCGGTGTTGGCTCGTCGGGTGGGGGTGGTTAGGCGTTATTGATTAGCCCTCGGGATGAGGCTTTTCAGGGTTGAAGTCTACCGGTAAGAACGATCACATCTTGTTAACCAACGGCATTCCGCAATCGGATCAATCGGGCTGGATGTGGTTGCGTTCGATGAACTCCCGGAAGGGCTTCCGGTAGCTGTCGCTGATGGGCAGAAATGCCTGGCCGACCTGGACTTTTTCCTTGTGAATGGCATCGATGCCTTCCAGGGCGACAATGTAAGAGTGGTGGATGCGGATGAACCGGTCGGCGGGCAGTTGCGCCTCCAGAGTTTTGAGCCGCTGCAGGCTGACGATCTTTTGCTGGCGGGTGTGGATGGTCACGTAATCCTTGAGTCCTTCCACGTACAGGATGTCGTTCCAGCGGACCTTCACCAGCTTGGTTCCGTCCTTGACGAACACGAAGGGGATTTTTTCCTCTGGAACCGGCTTTTCCGGCGCGGGCGGCGGTGTCGAAGCCAACCGTCCGCTGGCTTTCTCAACCGCCCGCAGGAACCGTTCCAGGGTAATGGGTTTTAGCAGGTAATCGACCACGTCGAGTTCGTAGCCTTCCAGGGCGTATTCCGAGTAAGCGGTGGTCAAGATGACCAGGGGCTTTTTCCGGAGGATTTTCAGCAGGGTAATGCCGGTAATCTCGGGCATCTGTACATCGAGGAAGAGCAGGTCCACGGGGTTGTTCCGCAGGACCTCGATGGCCACCAACGGGCTGGCGCAGGCGTCCAGCAGGCGCAGGAAGGGGGCCTTCCGGACGTACTCCACCAGCAAGTTGCGGGCCAGCGGCTCGTCTTCGACGATCACGCAGTTCAGGTTCAGCACAGCGTCAGGTTCAGGTGTACGGCGTAGCGGTCCGGGCAGTCTTCCACCAACAGTTGATACTGGCCCGGATAACTCAGTTCCAACCTTCGTTGCACGTTCTGCAATCCGATGCCGGATTTTCCTTCCGCCACCGGGTTCGCCGACGAAATCTTGCTGTTTTCCACTGTGTATAGGCATTCCTTGCCGACAAGCCGGATCAGGATGGTTACCCAGGCCCCGGGCTGGTTGTTGCTCACGCCGTGCTTAAAGGCATTTTCCAGGAAAGTAATGAAGATCAGGGGTACGACCCGTACTTCCTGCGGATTCCCGCAAACTTCGAAACGAATGGGAATCTGGTTGTTGAGGCGCAACCGTTCCAGGCTGATGTAGTTCTGCATGTACTCAATCTCCTTGCTGAGCAGCACCTGCGGGTGGTTGGAATCGTAGATCATGTAGCGCATCATCCCGGACAGCTTGGCAATGACTTCGGTGGTGTTCGACGATTGGGTGTAGGCCAGGTAATAAAGGTTGTTGAGCGTATTGAAGAGGAAGTGCGGGTTGATCTGCGCCTTGAGGAAATTCAGCTCGGCCGTCAGCTTCTCGTTTTCCACCGCCTTCTTCCGGGCTTCCAGCTCAAACCACTCCTCCACGAAGCGGAGCAGGCCCACGAAAATGACGATGAACAAGGTACCCAGCACCAACTGGACAATGAATCGCTCGCTGTAAAAATACCCTTCCCGGTGCGAATACCCGTCGATCAGGTAGCGCTTCGCGTGCACGTGCAGCGTGATGAGCAAGGCAAACGGAACGGAAAATTCCAGCAGGTAGCGGCCCGATCGCTTGCTCGCCAGAAAACGGGGCAAGAGGTAAAAATAATTCAGGTAAGCAATGGCCATGACGAAAACCACCTGAACAACGGCATTCAGGAAGGTTTTTCCCAGTTCCGTTTCCTGCCCGCGCCGGGAAGAACTGATCTGGTAGAGGAAGAAGGAGAAATATACGCACCAGAACGAAAGGTGCAGCAACAGTACACGATGCCGTTGAACGTAGGATTGCATGGGCCAAACAAAAAAATAACCGGGCAGCAGTCCACCTGGTCGATAAAGATAGCCTTTCCCACCCGATCCGGAACGTTTCCTGAACACTTTTCGGCCGTTGCCGTTGTTTGATCGACGGTTTGCCCGGTTGCTTCGGCCAGCCGGTTTGGTCGAACAACGGGCCGGACTGTCGAACATTACTACTCAACGGTCTAATACCCCTCCGCAAGTGCGGCAAATGCCTTTTCTTTGCCGTATAACTCACCCGTGGCGCAACCCGGCAAAAATGAATGCCGGACCCGCGAGGTCCTCCATTCCCGTTCCAGATCTATTCTACCTATTCTACATCATCTACCATCCGCGTCTACCATTTCCATTGCTTCTTCCAATGAAAAAACTCTTTTCCCTGCTGGCCCTGGTGTACGGCTGCCACGTAGCACTCGCTCAATCGCCGGGTACTCCGAACGGATCACAACCCGGCAACGCCATTCCTGGCCTGAACGCGCCCAAAGGCAACGGCCGCATCACCGGGATGGTGCTGGATTCCGCCAGCCGACAGCCCGTCCCGTTTGCTACGGTGGCCCTGACTGACCCGACCAACGGCAAGCCCGTGGACGGAACGGTTTGCGATGAACAGGGAAAATTCACGCTCAACCGGCTCCCGGCGGGCCGCTACACCCTCAGCATCACCTTCATCGGCTACCAAACGGTGGAGAAAAGGTCGGTGGTCGTTGCCGACCGGGGTACGAACCTCAACCTCGGTACCCTGCTGATCGCCTCCCAAGCCAAGCAACTGGATGCCGTGACCATCACCGGACAGAAGGCGTTGATTGAAGAGCGGGTAGACCGTACGGTGTACAACGCGGAGAACGACCAGACCACCCGGGGCGGGGACGCAACGGACGTGCTGCGACGCGTGCCGATGTTGTCGGTGGACCTGGACGGCAACGTATCCATGCGGGGCAACCAGAACATCCGGGTTTTGATCAACAACCGGCCTTCCACCATCGCGGCCAACAGCGTGGCCGATGCCCTGCGGCAGATTCCGGCGGACCTGATCAAGACCGTGGAAGTGATCACCTCGCCCTCGGCCAAATACGACGCGGAAGGCTCGGCGGGCATTATCAACATCATTACCAAGAAGAACACCCTACAGGGACTTACCCTGAACATAGACTCCGGCGTGGGCTTGCGGGGTTCCAACCTGGGACTCAACGGGGGCTACCGCAAGGGCAAAATGGGCTTCTCGCTGGGGGGCTTCGGCCGGGCCAGCTACAACACCACCGGCAGCTTCGAAAGCATCCAACAGACCAACAGCGGAGACACCCTCTTTGTCCTCAATACCCAACGGGCGGATGCCCGCGGCAACAACCTACGTGGCCGCTACACCCTGGGCTGGGATTACGACATCAACGCGCACAACGCCCTCTCCGCCTCGGTTCAGTACGGCCTCCGCAACGGGAACGACTTCCAGGACCGGCTGCGAACCCAGAGCTTCCAGAACGGCTTGCTGACCGGCAACAGCGTCCGGGACGTAGACGTGTCGGACTTGTCGGGCACGGTGGACGTTAACCTCAACTACACCCACACGTTCGAAAAACCCCAGCAGGAACTCAGTTTCCTGGCGCTCTACAGCCGGAACAACCGGACCAATGACTTCCTCAACAACATTCTCCAGGACGGCGACTATTCGGTGCTGAGTCGCCTCAAAAACCTCAACGAAAGCAATAACCAGGAATCTACCATCCAGGCCGACTATCAGACCCCCATTGGCAAGACCCAACTGTTCGAAATAGGGGGTAAGAACATCGCCCGCCGGGTAACCAGCGACTACGAATACCTCTTCGCCGAAGGAAGCAACGGTCCGTTCGTGCCCGACCCCACCCGCCAGTTGAGCAACGTGTTCAACTACGACCAGAACGTGACGGCCGGCTACTCGTCGTACACCCTTGGCTTCCTGAAAACCTACAGCCTCAAGGCCGGGGCGCGCTACGAGTACACCACCATCAACGCGCGTTTCCAGGACAACCAGGCCGTTACCATTCCCTCCTACGGGGTGCTGGTGCCCAGCGTCAACGTTTCCAAGAGATTAAAGAACGGCAATTCGGTGAAGGCGGCCTATAACCGGCGGATCCAACGCCCTTCACTCCAGTTCCTGAACCCGAACCTGCAGGCGTCCAATCCCTTGAACGCTACGATCGGCAACCCGAACCTCCGGCCGGAGTTCACCAACAACTACGAGCTGTCTTTCAATACCAACCTCAAGGGTACTTTCCTCACCTTTTCGACCTTCCTGCGCAACACCAACAACGCCATTCAGCCCGTGCGGAACGTGCTCGGCCGGGACACCATCCTGACTACCTACCAGAACATCGGCCGGGAAGACGCGTACGGATTGAGCGTGTTCGCCAACGTCAACCTTTCCAACAAACTTTCGCTCAACGGCGGGGGGGACGTGTACTACGCAGACCTGAACAACAACGTTTCCGATCCGCTGTACAACGCCAGCAACCAGGGTTGGGTGTACAGCGGCCG
>JACMKY010000391.1 GCA_014379925.1 Cytophagales bacterium
CGGGATACCCGTTACTTTGGTCACGACCATTTTTCCGATCAAGAACGACGAGGGCGTCGTCACCAACGCGGTGATTCAGCACGAAGACGTTACCCAACAAAGGCGGGCGCAGGAAGCCCTGCAAGCGGGGGAGGAGCGCTACCGCGCGTTCGTGCAGCAGAGTTCCGAAGCCATCTGGCGGTTTGAACTGGACGCCGCGCCCATCGATATCCGCCTGCCCGAAGATGAACAGATCGCACTCTTCTACCAAAACGCCTACCTGGCCGAGTGCAACGATACAATGGCCCGGATGTACGGCTTTTCTTCCGCCGGAGAGATTCTCGGTGCCCCGCTCGGCGATCTGCTGCCCCGTTCGGAACCGGCCAACTTAAATTACCTCCGCGCTTTCATCCGGTCCGGTTACCGCCTGAGTGACGCGGAGTCGACGGAGCCCGACCAGCAAGGCAACGTCCGGTATTTTCTCAGCAACCTGACGGGATTTGTGCAGGAAGGGAAAGTTTTTCGGGCCTGGGGTACCCAGCGCGACATCACCGACCGCAAGAAGGCAGAGGAGGCCCAGCGCGAAAGCGAAGCGCGCCTGCGGTTTGCGCTGGAAACGGGGCAGTTGGGCGCCTGGGACCTGGACATCCAAACCGGCAAAGCCAACCAGTCCCTGCTGCACGACCAAGCCTTCGGGTACGCCACCGCGTTGGACGACTGGAATTACGACGCGTTTCTGCAACACGTGCATCCCGAAGACCGCCCGGGGGTGGACGCAAAATTCCAACGGGCCCTTTCGGAGGGCACCGAGTGGGATTTTGAAACGCGGATCGTCTGGCCGGACCAGAGCATTCACTGGATCTGGGCGCGGGGCAGCCCATACAAGGACGCCCGGGGGCGGCCGCTGCGGTTCATCGGGGTGGTGCAAAACATTACCGCCCGCAAGAAGGCCGAAGAAGAAGTGGCGGAAAGTGCCGAGCGGTTCCGGCGGCTGCTGGAAAGCATTCCGCAAATGGCGTGGACTGCCCGGCCCGAAGGCCCCCTCAACTATTACAACCAGCGTTGGTACGACTACACTGGGCAAACACCGGAGGAATCCCTCGGCGATGGTTGGAAACCTATCCAACACCCCGAAGACGTGCTCTCCTCACTAGAAAAGTGGGCGCATTCGGTGGCCACCGGTGCGACGTACACGCAGGAAAACCGCTTTCTGCGGGCCGCCGACCAAACCTATCGCTGGCACCTCACCCGCGCGGTACCCATCCGCAACGAAGAGGGTGAGATCACGCTGTGGGTTGGCACCTGCACGGATATCCACGACCAGAAAACGGTGCAGGAAGAACTGGTTGAGGCCCAGCGGCAGGTTTTGCAAACCAACGACGACCTCAACCAGACCAACCGTGAACTGCGGAAAATCAACGAGGACCTGGACAACTTCGTCTACACCGCCTCTCACGACCTGAAATCGCCCATTGTCAACCTGGAAGGATTCGTTTCGCTGCTGCAAAAGAGGATGAGTGGCAAAGTGGACATCACTGAGCAGCGGATCATGGACATGATGAACCATTCGGTGAACAAGTTCAAACAAACCATCCGTGACCTCACCGAAATCGCCAAGGCGCAGAAAACCGCCGAAGACGGGACGGAGGCGCTTTCGTTCCGGGAGGTGCTGACCGACGTGCAAAACGACATTGTCGTTCTCCTGTGGGAATCGAACGCGCACATCACCACTGATTTCGAGGTGGACAAAGTGTACTACGCCCGGAAAAACCTCCGGAGTATCCTTTACAACCTGATCAGCAATGCCATCAAGTACCACTCCCCCGAACGGCCGTCCGAAGTGAGCTTGAAAACCCGGCTGGTCGACCGCCCGGAAGGAGGATTTGTTTGCCTCTCCGTTCGCGACAACGGACTGGGCATTGCAGTGGATCAGTTACCCAAACTTTTTCGTATGTTTAAACGTCTTCATTCTCACGTGGAGGGCACCGGTATCGGACTCTACATTGTGAAGCGGATCGTGGAAAACAATGGAGGAAGCATCGAAGTGAAAAGTGAACTGGGAAAAGGCACAACGTTCAATATTTATCTGCCCCTGTTTCAAGAAGCATGAAAAAACTCAACAAGGTGCTGATCGTCGACGACGACCAAGCCAGCATTTTTCTCACCCAAATGGTGTTGGAAGAAATGCGGATCACCAATGAAATCCACACCGCGGATACCGGCAAAGATGCCCTCGTTTTCCTGGAAAAAAACGTGGCCCTGATTTCCCGCGACGACCGCACTGAACCCGCCGAACAGCCCAACCTCATTTTCCTCGACATCAACATGCCCGTGATGGATGGTTTTGAATTCCTCGATCACTTCGAGAAAATGCACGCCTCCCACGCCACCGACTTTCACGTGGTGCTGCTCACCACTTCCATCAACGAGCGCGACGTGGACAAAGCCAAGAAGTACAACGTGGTGAGTTACATGGAAAAGCCCATTACGGAGGAAAAAATCAACATTGTCATCCTGAAACTGCGCTAGACGGATTTCTCCCGGATAACCAGGCGCCCCTGGCTGGTCACGCTAACCCGAGGGTGACTAGCCAGGCCGACAACCAGAAAACCCCGGGGAGGAACCAATCCGGTGAGGGTTCCCGGAGCGGATGGGCTTCACGCCGATGAGCAGTGGGGTGAGGTACTGATTGATCGCCGTTCCCGCAAAATCCTTCCACGACAGCCGGGCGGGCCAGCAAAATCTTCGTCATCACGTTTTTTCGGTCCCTGGGTTTTCTACCGGGTATTTCAACGGCGGAATCCGGCGAACGAGTGATCCAATAAAACGCGTGCACAGCTACGACCGGCGAATAAAGCAAGTCATTGGAGAATTACCCGCTGATCTTTCGGAGAAGCTAACTTCCATTACCAGAATCAGGGAATTCGGTAAGAATGAATATTTGCTATCGGCTGGTCAATTATGCCAGCACATTTATTTTATTGAGCGTGGGGCGGCGAGAAATTTTGCCTTGGTTAACGGGAAGGAAGTTACCACTGGATTTACTTTTGCCGGCCAGATAACTACTTCCTTCCGGAGCCAAACGCGGCAAGAGCCCAGTGAAGAATACATTCAGGCACTCATGCCTACCACCGTTCACCAAACTGACTTCCGGCAATTTTCTGTCCTCAAAAAACAGGATCAGCGCCTTGCCGAGCTGGACGTTCTCATTTTAGAATCGTACGCCGGGTGGTTGGAGGAACGTTTATTTGCCTTCCAGACCCAAACGGCCGAAGAACGCTACCAACTGCTGATTCAGCAGGAGCCGCAGCTACTGCAAAAAATATCCTTGACGCACATCGCTTCCTACTTGGGAATCAATCTGGGCTCACTGAGCCGTATTCGGGCCAAACGATGAGGGAAACGCAGTGACTATTTCACCTAAGTGAAAGGAATCAGAGGGAGACTGCTTTAACTTTGCAACCGTAACTAAACGCCTTGCAACGTGAAATGGACTTTTCTCTTCCTAGCGGGTTTCTTCGAAGTTGGCTGGACCGTGGGTCTTAAGCTGATGGACAATCACCGCAACCTTACCTGGTCGGTCATTTTCTACCTGAGCATTGTTACTAGCTTTGCTTTTCTGCAAAAAGCCCTCGAAACTATTCCAGTGGGCACGGCATACGCCATTTACACCGGCATTGGTGCAATCGGTACGGTCCTGGCAGGAATCTTCTTCTTTAGGGAAGAATACAGTTTCCTCCGGCTGTTCTTCTTAGGACTGCTCGTATTCTCCATAGCAGGCTTGAAGTTTACTGCTGTCCACTAATTCTTCCCTGTCTCCGTGGAAATTGTTCGTACGGCATCCGCGATGGCGGATGTGTTTATCGGATAAGCCGGGGTCCGTCTTGTGTTTACCGTACCCGCTTTCCGGTATTTTGGGTAATTGGCAAGCAATATCTTGCCCAGCGCCGCATTCAACCCGTAAGACGAGCCACGCATCAACACTTACCCTAAAACGTCGTAATTACCCGAACCAACCAACCGAAAGTTTTGCGGGTACCTACCCCATTTACCGGGCTTGTACGTAAACCGATCCAATGTTTCCGAAGACCAGTCAGGTTTTCATTTTCTACTACCCAAAAAGGAAGCCCGCCATGTTTACTGTCCAATCCGAACCGTTTGATTCGCTCACGCTCTACCGGCTGCGCAACGAGGAAACCGGCGAATGCGCCGCCATTGTGGGCGATTACGGGGCCATCCTCCACCGGTTGTCCCTCCTTACCGACAACGACCAGCTGATCCAAGTGATTGACGGCTACGAAACGGCCGAGCAACTGCTGGCCGAAGGTTCGCGCAGTTTCAGGGGCACCCTGCTGTTTCCTTTTCCCAACCGCGTCCGGGACGGCCGTTATGCCTTCGACGGTCAATCGTATCAACTACCCGTCAACGAAATCGACCGGGGCCACGCGCTGCACGGCCACCTTTACCACGCCCCCTTCGAGGTGGTGGCCGAGGGTGCTTCCGAAACCGGCGCGTTTCTTATCCTGGAATACGAAGCCGACGGAAAGGCCGAAGGATATCCCTTCAAATACCTGCTCAACCTGGATTTCCGGTTGGACGAGGCCGGCTTTTCCTGCAAGACAGTGATCCAAAACCTGGAAGAGCGCGACATTCCGGTTGGCATCGGTTACCACCCGTACTTCCAACTGGGGGACAACGCCGACGAATGGTTGCTGAAATTGCCCGTCGAATCGCAACTGGAGATTGACGACCGGCTGATTCCCAACGGAGAAGAGCGTATTCCCGCCCGATACCAGGAATTTGCGTCGCTAAAAGGAGACGTGCTGGACAACGCCTACCGGGTCCGTCCAACGGAGGGCGAAGCGATTACCCAATTGGTCAATCCTGGCCAGAACGTGACGCTGACGGTGTGGCAACGCACGGGGCCTGGCCAGTTCAACTATTTACAGGTATTCACCCCCGAGTCGCGCCGAAGCATTGCCCTCGAGCCGATGACGGGTGCTCCGGATGCGTTCAACAATGGGCAGGGGCTGATTCGCCTGGCGCCGGATCAGATACTGGAGGCCACGTTCGGGGTGAGGGTGGAGTAGCTTGGTTGATTGGCCAGGTTGGAAGGGTTGATGGGTTAGCCGGGTTCGTGATCCAACCCTGACCAGGCTCCGCTTTCCCGTCGGAGTTGCGTTGCGGGGAATCAACTTGCGATGCTCTGCATTGGATTTACGGGTATTTACCTTTTAATAAAAAAAGCCCTCTATAGTCACCCAGGGGGCTTTTTTGTCGGGGCGGCAGGATTCGAACCACTACGATAAATACTTACAAGTCAGTTTTTTATGACTGAACTTAGCGGCCGACTCACGGATAGCTCACATTTTTTCTGGGGCATTCTGATGTGGTTCGCTATTCGCTACCGATCGTTTCTATACCGGTCGATTCATTGCTTTTGCTTGGATTCAGTAAGCCAAACTCCAGCCAAACGGGCAATGGTTGGGTCATTGAGTTTGCTGATCTGCTTTGGCTACACCACCTTTTCTCCTTTCTTGACGTTGTCATCACGGAAAGATGCGAACCCAGCGTGGCTCGGTAACCTGAGTGGAACAAAAATAACCGTCCGACGGCGATCGTTGCTGAGAAACTGGGTGTTTAAGTAA
>JACMKY010000053.1 GCA_014379925.1 Cytophagales bacterium
CTGGAAAAGGCGGGGTTAGGATAGCTTAACCAGCAACTTGGGTCAGTTATGAATTTTATTTTTTTTATTTAAGTGGGCCAACAGGGTTTTTTGCAGATGTTGCCGGTAGGGCTCGAAACCAAACGCTTCCAATACCCGCCGGCTCTGTTGTTGCTTGGCGTGCTCATCCAACTGCCTGGCGCGCGCCAAGCCCGTTATGATGGCCTGCCGAATTTCCTCCGTGCTGTCGGGATCGACCAATATCCCCAGTTCCCCGTTGCGCACCGCATCCACGCTCCCATCCTTGTTGCCCGCGATCACGGTCAGGCCACAGGCCAGCGCCTCGATGAAAACAATGCCAAATCCTTCCTTTTTGCTGGGCATCACGAACACGTCGCCCAGCAGAAAGTGATCGGTGAGTTCCTCTTCGGTCACGTAACCGGTCATAATCACCTCGGCCTGGATGCCCAACGAAGCAACCAAGCCAGCTAGCCGTTGCTTTTCGGTGGGGTCGGCCTTGCCGGCGAGCAGGTACTTGATTTTCGGAACGACGGGTTTGACCCCGGCAACCGCCTCCAGCACCCGATCGTAGCCCTTGTACCGTTCGAGCGAGGATATCCGGGTAACGGTCAGCAGGATGTGGTCATCCGGGTGAAGGCCGTAGCGCTGCAGCAGGTACGGGGGTTTGGCAAAGTACGAAGGAATCCGAAAAAACCGGTCGATCGCATTGTGTACGATCTCCACCCGCGCCGGTGCTACCTCGTTGTTGGCGACCAACTTGTCCTTCGTGAATTGACTGATGGCCAGGATGGAACTGCACTGGCACAGGAATTCGCGCTTGAGGCCGTTCAACCTCGGCCAGATTTCGATGCCGTGGGCAATGAGTACCATCCGGACGGCGGGGTGCAGCAATTTGATGGCCAGCCCGACCGGTGCCAGGTTGACGTGGCTTAGCAGCACCAGGTCGGTATCCCAGCCCGCCCGGATGGCAGCGGCGCAAAAAGACCCCCGGTTGCCCCCGAACCCCCGGAAATCCTCCGGAGACACGTACCGGGCGTCGGCTTCGCTGTCGTAGGCGGAGAGGCAACACAGGTGGGACAGTACCCCGTCGGTCTTCATGTCCGCCAGCACCCGCGAGATCACCCGGCTTACCTTCTCGATACCCCCTACGCCGGAAAAACCTTTGAGAGAAAGAAACAGTACCTTCATCCGTTTTTACCCCAAGTATCCATTACAATCAAACTCCAGCACCTTGACCAGTGCGTTTCGCCCCGCCCGAATGACTGCGCGATTTCCCGGACCGCCTGGTTAGGATGGTGCATTAGCTTTCTAAACGCGTCGGTTTGCTTGATCCACTGCTGAAACGGAAAGGTGAAACCCATCTTGGGGCGTTTCCAAACCGACTCCGGCAGCAGGTCACGGAATGCGGACTTGAGCAATTCCTTCGGTTGGTGCCGGATAAACTTCACCCCGGGATCAATCCGCATCACCGACCGGACGAATTCCTGGTCCAGAAACGGAACCCGCACTTCCAGCCCGTGGCTCATGCCCATGTAATCCGTGTCCTTGAGCAGTTGACTTTGCATATAAATGTTTAATTCCAGCCAACTGGCCTTGTTGCCCGGCGCCAGCCCGTTCAAGGCATCGCCCAGGCCCATGCTGCGCAGTTTGTTCTTCACTTCCCCCTCCGTAGCATCCAGGAACCGGGCCACCCTCCGGGGAGTGAACATTCCCCGGAGAAACAAGTAACGCCCTAAATCGTTGCCCAATTGCAGAAAAGACAGCTTTTTCAATTTCTCATCCCTGAAAAGCTCACCGGCGGAAAACACCCTTCCGGGCAATCGGCAGAGGTTTTCCAGGGTGTCGATCCGGGCGAAGGAAGGATATCCACCGAGCAATTCATCGGCACCCAACCCCGACAACACTGCTTTCAACCCTGCTTCCCGGGCGCACTTCGAAATGAACCAGGTGTTGATCCCGTCTACGCTGGGTTGGTCCATCGCCCCGAAAATGCGGGGCAAGTGCTCGATGAAATCCGACTGGGTAACCACGTAGTAAGTATGCGTACCCCGCAATCGCTCAACGACGGCCTGCTGGAACTTTTGTTCGGAATACTGGTCCTCGCTGAACGTAACGGAAAGGGTTCGCAGGTTCTCGCCTTGGGTTTGTTCCGCCAGCAACGCCAGCAAACTGGAGTCTACGCCCCCGCTGAGGAACACCCCGATGGGGGCGTCGGAAATCAACTGCCGTTCTACCGCTTGCGCCAGCTGCTCCCGGATCAACCGCAGGCTTTCCTCCCGGTCCACCACCTCGGACGAAAAATGAAATCGGGTGTGGGGATGAACCGTGAACTTGCCCGTCGGAATGTCCCAGGTCAGGTAGTGGCCTTTTGGCAGCGCCGAGACCGATTGCAACGTAGTACGTTCTTGAGGCAGGAAACCAAACGTGAGAAAGTGGATTTTCCAGTCGGGATCTTCGGGAAAAGAAAGGCCAGTCATTTTGAACGCCTTTACTTCCGAAGCAAACACCAGGGATTGGTGATGAACGGCGTAGTAGAGGGGCTTGATGCCCGAAGCGTCCCGGACCAACAAAACCACTTGCCGGCGGGCATCGAACAAGGCGAAGGCGAAAATGCCGTTCAGGCGCGAAAAGGACTCCTCTCCCCAGGCGTGGTAGGCCCACAGAAGGACTTCGGTATCGGTTTGGGTTCGAAACGAACACCCCAACGCCCGGAGTTCAGCCCGCAACGCCCGAAAATTGTATATTTCGCCGTTGAAGGTAATCCAGATCGTCCCGTCCGGCGTACTCATGGGCTGGTGGCCGGCGGAAGTGAGGTCAAGAATAGACAACCGGCGGTGCCCGAAACACCAGCAGGCCGCCCGGTCTTCCCACAGTCCCTCGTCGTCGGGTCCGCCGTGCGCCATGCAATCAGCCATGCCCCTGACCAGGGTACGCTTCTCGTCCGGAGAAGGAAAATTCCCTACAATGCCCGCGATTCTACACATTCCCAGTAGTCAGCGATTGGGTACGAAGAGCTGCCTTATCCACGGCTGGTGCGCGGCGCGTCTTCTACGCGCGCCCGTTCTCCCGGGAAGGATAGGCCACGTCCGTGGTACGAGTGGAAGCGGAGCGGAAAATTCTTTTCCAGACGGACCGCTTGATGACATCTTCTTCGTAATACCCGTAGCCATAGCCGTAGCCATAACCGTGCCCGTGACCAGGTTGGGCAACGAAATCATTGAGAATCAAGCTTATATTCTTAACCGTACTCCGGTTATACAATTCCGTGATGTTATCCAGCATGGTCCGTTTGGTGTAGCGCTGGCGCACGACGTAAAGCACCACGTCCACGTGGCGCATCAACTCGAAGGAGTCGGCCACCAATCCCAACGGGGGCGAATCAAGCACAATGAATTCGTATTCTTTTGGCAGATCGGCCAGCAAGGCCTCAAACCGGCCGTTCATGAGCAACTCGGCCGGGTTGGGGGCAGTAGGGCCCGCCGTAACCACGTCCAGGAAGGGAGAAGGGGTGCGCTGTACAATGGCCTCCCGGCTTGCCCGGCCGATCAGGTACGTGCTCAAACCGATTTCATTGGTCAACCCGAAATCATCGAAAATCCGGGGTTTGCGCAAGTCCACTCCCATCAGCAGGGTTTTCTTTCCGCCCAAAGCCAGTACGGATGCCAGGTTGATGGCACAAAAAGTTTTTCCTTCCCCGCTAATGCTCGACGTGATGAGAATGATTTTCCGTTCGTGTTCGCTTGCCAGGTATTTGAGA
Organism: Cytophagales bacterium; assembly: GCA_014379925.1. GTDB lineage: Bacteria > Bacteroidota > Bacteroidia > Cytophagales > ES-bin-26 > ES-bin-26. Next base: position 3,758 of record JACMKY010000053.1, read on the forward strand.
TTGCTCCGCAGGGAGCGAAAGGTTTCCGAAACGGCCGATTTGGGGTTCCTGGTTACCACCAGGTTGGTGGGTTTGCTGCTGTGCGTCACTATTCCCAGGATGGGGATGGTGGTCAGTTTCGCCAACTGCTCCCGGGAATTGATGGTGTCGTTGAGGTAGCCCACCAGAAAAATAACCGCGCAAGGCAGCAGCAGGCCCACCAGGAACGCATTGCGGTAGTTCGCCGTCCGGTTGGGCGACAAGGCCGCCGTCGTACTGGCGTAGTCCACGACCTTGCTGTCGGCCAGGTTGGACGCCTTGGCAATGCCCGCATCGAAGAGTTTTTGCGACAAATAGATGTACAGGCTCTCGTTCTGGCTGAACTTGCGCCGGATGTTGACCAGGCTCCGCTGGGTCTTGGGTAGCCGGCCAATCTCTCCCTCGGCGAGCCGAATCCGCCGGTCGAGGTCATCCCGGGTAGTGCGGTTCAGCCGTATCACGTTGCGGATGTTTTCCAGCAACTGTTGGGTAAGCGATTGGATCTGGGCGTCCAGTTCCGCCACGTACAAGTTTTGATCCTTGGCGCTGAAACCGAGGCCGTTTCGTTTGGTGTACAACTCCACGAGCCGGCTGACGAAAGTAGCGGTCAATTCATCTTCGATTCCCAGGACGGCCGGGGCCACGATGCCCTTCAAATCCTGGTTTTGTTCCACGTAACGGCTCAGGTTCTCGTAGTACCGGGATTTTACTGCCTCTATCCCGCGTTGTTTTTCCAACTCGTTTATTCGGCCCACTACTTCACTGCTTTCGGCACTCAGGTCGAGGGTTTTGTTGGTCGTCTGAAACCGCTGCAGGCGGTCTTCCACCAGGTCCAGCGAATCAGAAACTCCGTCCAGTTGATCGTCGATGAAAGAAATGGCATTTTTGGCAATCAGGTTCTTCTCCTCCAGGCCCGATTGAATGTAGGTCTCCATGAACTTGTTGAGGTAGACCTGGTCCTTGGTGGGCACGGTGGTCTGCATACTCATGTTCAGCAAGGTAGAATTTTTGTTGATCGGGCTCACGTTCACCCGACCCGTATACGCCCAAGCCAGTCCATCCAACGAATTAATCTGAAACTGCACGGCGGCCGGGTTGAAGCCAGCAGTTAGCACGAGGCGAAAGCGATAGGTATCGCCTTCCAGGTGTTGCCCGAACGAATAGGTTCCTTCCCGAAAGAAGGGGGCGGTTTTGTCTTGTTTGGTTAACCGGCTCAGCAAGTCGTCCACCCAGGAGCTTTGCCGGATGAGCCGAATTGAAAATTGCCGCTCATTGACCGGCCTTACTTCAAAGATTACGCCGTAGGGTTGGGGATGGGCCACGTCTACTTCTACCCGGATGGGCACGTCCCCGTACAATTCGGAAGTGCGGATGTTTCCATCCTTAAAGTAACTGACTCCGAAGTCAAGCTGGCGTATGGTAGCCAACGCCATGGAATGGGAACGCATAATCCCAATTTCGTTTTCCATGTTCCGGGAGGTTTTAAGCAACTGGAAACCTTCCAGAAAATCGTTGGCTCCCGAAGTACCGCGCGTGTCTTTCAGGAGCAAGGTTGCGTTGATGCCGTAGCGGGGGGTGGAATACCGGTTGAAAAAATAGGCGATGCCCATGGCTAGCCCGATGCTAGCCATGAAATACGGCCAGTAGCGCAGGTAACGCAGGATGAGTAACTTTACGTCGGGCGATTCCCGGGCCGCGTCGTTGGTCGCCGGTGGAAGAACGGAGGTTGCCTGATTCATCTAAAGGTTCGAATGAACGTAGCCGCGAATAAAACGGCGGAGAGAAGGGAGAGGATGCTTTGAAAGGTGCCGAAACCGGTCGTTCCAATACCCAAAGCCCTTATCTTCAAGGGTTTCACGTAGATAATGTCGTTGGGCTGCACAAAATAGTAGGGGGAATAGAGGATGGTTCGGTCGGTCAGATCCACGCTGTAGATTTGCGGACCCTCGGGAAACTGCCGCACAATTTGCACCTCCAGGCGGTTGGCCAGCACGGTCAGGTCACCGGCGTTAGCCAGGGCCTCGAAAATGTTCAACTGCTCCTGCAATATCAAGTACTTGCCCGGACGGTTTATCTCACCCAACACCGAAAATCGGATCCCGCCGAATTTAATCACCACGAAATAGTTGTTGAAATACTGCTTCAAACCGTTTTCAATTTGTCGCTTAGCCTCTTCTAACGTAAGCTGCACTACTTTTATTTTCCCCATCATGGGCAGTTCCACCTGCCCGGAGTCGTTGACGGTGTACCCATTTAAATAAAAAATGTCCCCGACGCCCATGCTCCCCACCGATGCGTTCCCTTGCCCGGCGCCGTTGAAAAACGGCATCTGGTTTTCGTTGAGGGTTCGCACACTGATGCTCAGGATGTCGTTGATCTGGATCCGGTAGATTTTCCGGGAGTAATCCCGGGATTCCATCCGGGCAGAATCCCGGGTGGAAAGGCCACCGGCCAGCGCGTTGGTTTTGTTTTGCAGGTAAACGAATTTTCGGTTTGGTACGCACGAAGCCAGCCCCGCCAGGAGGACCCACATGAGCACGAACGCTGGTTTCATTGCCATTCGACGAATTGAAGTACGAACACCCCCAGTAAGAAAAGACTGGGTAGCGGCCGGAAAGGAACGGGGCTGTCGCAGGGGATGCCGGAGAACGCCGTCAAACCGGCATTCGGCTGTCCGTCGGTCTTTTAAGCGCGAAACTAGTCATTTTTACGGATTAAACGAAAAGCGGCCAGCAGCAGAATGGCTAGAAAGGGCGATTGCAACAGGTGCTTGACGTGTTGCGAGAGTCCGTACCCCAGGGTATAGCTGTTCGACGCGTTGCCCCCAGGATGAGCAAAAAACAAAGCGCGGCCAACGCAGCGTAGACCCACAGGGTAAGCACCACCCGCCTTCGGTCGCCGTACATTCCCCAGACCAACCCGGCGGCGTGCAGCGCAAACAAAGTGGTGTATCCCAACGAGGCGAGCCAACGGGGCGAGTGCAAAATAGCCCACCCCACCCCGCTCAGGCGGGTGGGGTACTTTTCGGACGAACCCGGTTTGGATGAACCCGGTTTGGATGAACCCGGTTTGGATGAACCCGGTTGGGACGAACCCGTGGCTTTTTCGAAGAA
>JACMKY010000392.1 GCA_014379925.1 Cytophagales bacterium
CGCTTCGAACTGTTGGCTTTTGCGGTATTTCACTTTGCTTTGTGCTGCCTGACCCAAGGATGGCTGATTGGCTTGACCGGGTTGGCGACCCTTTCTCTCATCTTGAAATTCAATTACCGTCATCGCCTTATTCAATTTTTTGCCCGCATTTCGTTTTCCCTTTACCTGGTTCACGACGTGGTTGGCGGCCGGTTGGTAGTAATCGTTGGTAACCTCTTTGCCGAGAAGAACCTACTTACCAAAATGGTCGCCTTTTCGTTCGGTTTTCTGGTGAGCATCCTGACCGCCTACCTTTTTTACCGGTGGGTAGAAGCCCCTTTCCTGAAACTTTCCAAGCGGATTTCTTATTCCGTACCGGCTCACGAATCGATTTCTAAACCCGTTGGTTAACCACCCACTACCGAACTTGTCACCGTCCGATTGTCTGCTCACCTAATTTCACTTGGGTCGGACTCTGAGGGTAGAAAAAAAGCGAATGCGTCGACCGAAGCGGATTACCGGGTGACGGTGCTGACTATCTTTACCCCGGTCCACCCATTTGCCCATTCCTGTCCTTGCTTCGAACAACCACCGAGGTTGGGTAATTGACTGATTGCATTAGCCGGTTTATTGCGTGAAAATAGCCATTACTGCCGATCCCGAAATTCCCGTTCCCCCCCGCTTGTACGGCGGCATTGAGCGCATCGTGGACCTGCTCGTGCGGGGCTTGGTGGCCAGGGGGCACGAGGTGACCTTGTTTGCTCACCCGGCTTCGGAGGTTCCCTGCCAGTTAATTGCCTATCCCGGACGAAAAAGCCAAAACCGGTGGGACGTGGTGCGCAACGCGATGGTTGTCAGCCGGGTGTTGACTGGCAAATACGACCTGATCCACAGCTTCGGACGTTTGGTTTATTTAACTGCTTTGTTGCCAGTGGCCCTACCCAAACTGATGAGCTACCAGCGAGAGCCTTCCGTTCCCCAGATTACCAAAGCCCTCCGGCTGGCCCGAAAAGGTACGCTAACTTTTACCGGGTGTAGTGAGTACATCGCCGCCCAGATCCGGCCCTACGCGCCGGCGTACGCCGTTCCGAACGGGGTGGTGCTTCACAAGTACCAATTTAATCCAACCGTGGCCACGGACGCGCCCCTGGTTTTTCTGGGTCGCGTGGAAGAAATCAAAGGCGCGCACCTCGCCATCGAGGTCGCCCGGCGGAGCGGCCGCCAACTGGTGATTGCCGGCAACGTGCCCGACGATGCCGCTTCCCGGGCGTACTTTCAACAATGCATCCGGCCCCACCTGGATGACCGGCAGATTCACTACCTTGGCGCGGTGAACGATGCGCAAAAAAATGAACTCCTGGGCGGGGCTGCGGCCTTGCTGATGCCCGTTTTGTGGAATGAGCCCTTTGGCATCGTGATGGCGGAGGCGCTGGCCTGCGGTACCCCCGTGCTGGCATTTCCGCGCGGAGCCGTCCCGGAAGTGGTGCAGCACGGCACTAACGGCTTTTTGTGCGCCTCAACGGATGAAATGAGCCAAGCCGTAGCAACCGTCAATTCCCTCAATCGGGTCGATTGCCGACGCACCTGCGAAGAGCGGTTCAGCGATCAGGCCATTGTGGGTGCCTACCAAACCATTTACGTTCAGTTAACCCGGTAAGAAAATGTCAACGCTGTCTCGGTGGATTCCGGCGGATTGGAAGGTGAAAATCAAGCAGAAACTGGGCGTACCCGGTATGTTCTGGAGTTTGGAAAATCTGAAGAACAACGGATTTCATCCCCGCAAAATCATTGACATCGGTGCCTACCAGGGCGAGTGGACCCAGGAGGCGCTCGCGATTTTTCCCGCCGCCAGTTTCCTGATGGTGGAAGCACAAAGCATCAAGGAACCCTTTTTATCCAAACTGGCCGGGGCTAACCCGGATCAGCTGCAATACAGTATAGCCCTGCTGGGAGCGGACAACGACGCGGAAGTGGTTTTTCACGAAATGGAAACGGCCAGCTCCGTTCTGACCGAGCACTACGCCACCTCCGCCACCCCGACCACCAAGAAAACGGTGCAGTTGGACGCCTTGACGAAGGCGCGCGGGTTTGAAGGGGCCAATTTTTTGAAATTGGACACGCAAGGCTACGAACTGGAGATTCTCAAAGGCGGGGAAAACACGCTCCGGCGCGCGGAAGCGGTTTTGATGGAAGTTTCTTTACTCGACATCCACCGCGGCGTTCCGCTGATGCGGGAAGTGGTTGATTTCATGGGCGATCGGGGCTTCCAGGTTTACGATATCTGTTCGTTTACCCGGCGGCCCCTGGACAAAGCCCTCTGGCAAACCGATATGATCTTTGTAAAAAAGGAGTCCGCTCTGCTTTCGGACAAAAGATACGCCTGATGGCCAGGAAGACCGTCGTTCTGATCACCACCGGCCAACCTTCCACCAATCCTCGGTTAGTGAAGGAAGCGGACGCCTTGGCAAAATCCGGTTACCGGGTAACCGTGCTGTATTGCTTCTGGAGCCAGTGGGCCTTGGCGGCGGACAAAGAACTGTTGGCGAACAAATCCGGGAAATTCGTGCTGGTGGGCGGCGAACCCCGCACCCGCCGGGGGGTATACTGGTGGACCCGGGTAAGAACAAAAATAGCGCAAAAGTTGGCTGACAAATTCGGTGCTCGCTGGTTCTTAGCCGAATACGCGCGTTGCCGCTGTTATCCCGAGTTGCTCACCCAAGCCCGGGCCAACCGGGCCGATCTCTACATTGCGCATACGCTGGGTGCTTTGCCCGTGGCCGTCCGGGCGGCGCGTTATCACCGGGCAAAAGCAGGATTTGATGCCGAAGATTTTCACCGGGCCGAAACCGCCAACTTGCCGGAAAAGTCCTTGGAACAAATTCTTTACTTGGAAGACACGTACCTGCCCGACGTAGATTACCTGACCGCTGCCAGTCCGCTGATCGGCAAAGCCTACGGCAGCCTGTACCCGGATCTGCGGCCAGTGACCATCAATAACGTTTTTTCAATTGCGCAACAACTTCCGGCGCTTCCATTGCTAGGCGAGAAAGCATTGAAATTATTTTGGTTTTCTCAAACCGTGGGCAGCAACCGCGGAATAGAAGAGGCCATTCACGCCATCGGGATTACAAAAAAGCGGGACATTCTTCTCCATCTATTGGGGTCTTGCAGTGCTGCGGTGCGAGCCGATCTGGAAGAACTGGCAACCCGGCGGGGTCTTCAACGTGATCAGCTGGTTTTCATGCCAACCGTAGCCCCGGATCGGCTTATCCGAATTGCTGCCCAATTTGACGTAGGTCTGGCCTTGGAGTTAGCGGTTCCACTCAACCGCGACCTGGCGCTTACGAACAAAATATTTACCTACCTCTTAGCCGGCAACGCAATTATCGCTTCCAACACCCGTAGCCAGGCTGCCTTCATGAATCAATATCCGGCAATTGGTAAAACGTACGACATCGGTGACGTACCAACGTTTGCCTCGCATATTCAATATTTTTACGAAAACCGAGGGGCATTAAACCAGTGTAAGCTACAAGCCTGGGAATTGGGTAAAAATGAACTGAATTGGGAAAAGGAAAGGGTCCGGTTCCTGCGCATCGTAGAAGGGGTGCTGGGTCCGGCACCCGTAGAAAGCGGGAACCAAGTTTAATCTTTATACGCTCCGGTAAAATCATTGAAGGCCTTGCTCATCATCTCCCCTAATTTCCCGCCCATCAACGCGGCGGACATGCACCGGGTAAGGCAAAGCGTGGGGTACTTTCGGGAAATGGGTTGGCAGCCCACGGTGGTCATGGTGGATCCCGCCGATTCGGAATTCAAGAGCGATCCGTTGCTCGAACAAACCTTGCCCGAACAACTGGAAATCATTCGCGTGGGGGCCTTCTCCACCCGTTGGACCCGAAAGCTGGGCCTGGGCAGCCTGGCCCTCCGGTCCCTGTGGTTTTATTTCCGGGAGGTGAATGCCCTGCTCCGGCGGCGGAAGTTCGACCTGGTTTATTTTTCCACTACTATGTTTCCGGTATTGATCCTGGGGGCTTACTGGAAAAAACGGTTCAAAATTCCCTACGTCATTGATATGCAGGATCCCTGGCACAGCGAATATTACCAGGACAAGCCCGCGCACGAACGGCCGCCCAAGTACTGGTTCGCTTATCGCCTCAACCAATACCTGGAGCCGATCGCGATGCGCCAAGTGGGCGGTATCATCGCCGTATCCGAAGCCTACCACCAGACCTTGCAGACGAGGTACCCCAATATCCGTCCCGAAAACTGTACCGTCATTCCCTTCGGCGCCTTTCAGAAAGACCTGGATGTGCTGCAAAACCAAATCATTCCCAACCGTTTCTTTCGCGCTTCTCCGGAGTTCATCCACTTGGCTTACGTCGGGCGGGCGGGCCACGACATGCGCTTTGCCCTCACGCAGGTATTCCGGGCTTTCCGGAAGGGACTGGAACAAGATCCCGCCTTGTTCGGAAAAGTCCGGATGTATTTCATCGGTACGGATTACGCCCCCGAGCACCAGAGCCGGAAAACCGTCGTACCCGTCGCCGAAAATGAAGGGGTTGCCGATTACGTAACGGAGCACCCGTTCCGCGTTCCGTACTTTGCCGGGTTGCAGATTCTGCGGGATGCGGATGGGTTGCTGATGCCCGGTTCCGACGATCCCCGGTATACCGCGTCCAAACTCTACCCGTATATCCTGGCTAAACGTCCGTTGCTCGCGGTTTTCCACGAGAAGAGCAGTGTAGTCCGCATTCTGCGGGAAACAAACGCGGGCGTAGTCGTCCCTTTTTCTAAAGGAAAGGATGTATCAGAAGCAGTATACTTGGCTTGGCAGCGTATTTTGCGAGAACTGCCTTTTTCTCCGCCTACCAATTGGCAAGCCTTTGAGCCTTATATGGCCAGAGAGATGACCAGAAAGCAAGTATATTTTTTTGAGTATGTTCTTTCAAAGCAGCCGGAGTAGCCCTCCAATCCGATCAATCAACCCACAGTCGTCTTCGGTGAACGCTAGAAACGCAGGAACAATCAGCTTGGCAAACAACGACGATAATTCAGCCTGGCAAGCATGGTCAAGCAATGCCCGAAATCGCGAAACTACCGCCCTTCCTCAATTTAGAAAACGAAAAAGCCATTTTCAACAGAGCCGGGATGGCCAACAAAGCCAAGAAAGGCACCCGTACTCGCTTGTCTCTCAATTTGTATACTTGCGACGCCAGTGTGTTTTTCCGGGTTGCGTCGTGGATAAGCTTCAGGTGCAGCGCGCCGGTTATGTTGGCGTACGAATCTGGTTGGCGTATTGCCGTGGAAGTTTTGAAGCCTGCTTCATTGAGGGCAATTTTCAGGCTGTTGGGAGTCCACTTGTTGATGTGGTTGGGAGGCATGTCGGCGCAACCCGTTACGATCTCCTGTAAAATCATGGCATCGCAATCCGGAACCGTCAGGATAATGTTTCCCCCCGGTTTGAGCAGTCGTTTGCAAGCCGACAGCAGGTCCCTGAAATCGGACAAGTGTTCCAACACTTGGAAAACCGTGACGTAATCGAATTTTCCCGGGTATTGCTCCACCGCTTCAGTTACGTCAGCGAAAACGGTGATGCCTTTGCTTTTCAGTTCGTTGCGGGTGGTCTCACTGCCTTCCAGCGCGAAACATTCAAAATTTTCCTTCATTCTCACCAGAAACTGTCCCTCTCCCGCGCCCACGTCCAGTAGCTTGCCCGACCCGGAAGAGGCGTTAATTTTGTTGCGTGCGTAGTCGAAATCCCACTTCCAACCCGGGTATCCTTTCTGCTCGTGCAGAATCGAGTAGAATTCTTCGTCTCCACCCACGTAGGGATGGCCGAATCCAAAGCCGCAATCCAAGCACCGCAGGAATTTGCTTTCATCCGCCTTCCACAAACGCCGGATGCAGTGTAACAACCGCTGGTTCCGGTCTTGATCACGCGTGGGAGGACAAAAGTGAGCTGCTGCTTCCGAAACCGTATACGTGTTGATGGTCTCTTTCCCGCTCAGGGAATCACAGACCGGGCAGGGAGTGGTTGAGTAATTAAACGTTGCGTTTTTCATAATACAGGGGCAGGGTATAGCTCATTACGGGGTTTCACGGCTTGCGCTTATCTGTCAGGTGACAAACTGCTTACTCAAGGGCAAACAAGCAAAAATTTTACCGCCTGTTCTCTCACACAATTGCAAGGACCTTGGTAAAACGTCTTTCTAGAAGGCCCGACAAGCAGACCGTTGTCACCAAACAATCAGCGACAATAAGAGAATAATTGTTGCCTGGCCGCTGAAAATACCAGCAAAGGTAGTTATCATCGCACTGGCAAACGCAACGGTAGAGTTGGATGTAATTGCAGTGGTCGCATTTTGCAAATGCTACATTCACTGCGACGGCTTCCAACTCGTTTTCAACGCTTGATTCGCATTCATAACTCAACACTGCCGAAAAGCATTCTCTGGAGGATTTGATTAAGCTTGCCATCGTTACCACGCACCCCATCCAATATTACGCTCCGCTGTTCAAACTGCTGACGGAGCGGGGTCGGATTGAGGTCAAAGTATTTTACACGTGGGAACAAGCGCAACGCAGCCAATACGATCCTGGCTTCGGGAAGACCGTAGCGTGGGATATTCCGCTCCTGGAGGGCTATGCGTACGCCTTTGTCAAGAATACGGCCCGCCAACCGGGTTCTCACCACTTCCGCGGTATCATCAATTCCACCCTTCCGCGGGAAGTGGAGAACTGGGGTGCCGATGCCCTGCTCGTCTTCGGATGGAGTTACCACAGTCACCTGAGGGCGATGCGGTATTTCAAAGGGCGAATCCCGGTTTTCTTCCGGGGAGATTCCACCCTACTGGACGAACAGCCGTACACCAAGCGACTGCTCCGGAAGGTGATGCTTACGTGGGTTTACCGGCACGTGGACACCGCGCTCTACGTGGGGCAAAACAACCGGGCCTACTACCTGGAATACGGTTTGAAACCCAGCCAGTTGGCATTTGTTCCCCACGCCGTGGACAACCAGCGCTTCCAGCAGTCGGAAACGGAAACCGGACAAGTGGCAAGTGCTTGGCGCGCTTCCCTGGGCATTGACGAAGACGAAACGGTATTTTTGTTCGTAGGAAAGCTGGAACCGAAAAAAAACCCCGTACTTTTACTGGAAGCTTTCAAAAGGCTCGGACCCGCCAGGGCGCATCTGCTGTTTGTGGGCAATGGAGTGCTGGAACCGGAATTGAAGCGCTCCGGCACTGCGAACGTCCACTTCATCGATTTTCAGAACCAGGCCCGGATGCCTACCGCCTACCGACTGGGTGACGTGTTCGTGCTGCCTTCGAAGGGTCCCGGCGAAACGTGGGGATTGGCCGTCAACGAAGCGATGGCCTGCGGCCTGCCGATTCTGGTGAGCGACAAGGTTGGGTGCACCGTGGATTTGGTGACCGACGGACGAAACGGGTACGTTTTCCGTTCCGAAAACGTGGACCAGTTGAGCGAGAAAATGCGTTTGCTGTTGTCCCGGACCGAAAGAACGGACCAGGGCCGGGCTTCCCGCCAACTCATCGAATACTGGTCATTGGAAGTGGCCAGCGAACGCCTGGAAAAGGCAATGGTAGATAGCAACGGTTAAGCCCGGGAATGCACGAGCCGAAGAGGATACTGTTCATTTGCGGGGCGTCCTACGTTTCGGGTCTCGAGGTGGTCACGTTGGTGCTTATGAAAGGGTTGAAGGCAAGGGGTCACTTCATTCATTGCGTAGTGTCGGGCTGGAACGACGGGGACTTCATTGGTCGCTTGCGGGAGGAGGACATTCCTTATACCGTTACCAAACTGGGTTTTTTCTACTTCTCCAAACCACGGTGGACACTCGACGCGCTGGTTCACCTTCCCCAGGGGCTGGCTACTTTTGTGGGCGTGAAGAAGCGGTTCCGACCTGACTGGGTGTACCACACCTCCTACCGCACCGTCCTCACGCTTTACCCGTTCCTGCGGGAAGAAGAAAACATTTTCAGTTTGCACGAGGCCCACTTGCCTTCGCTGAAGAACCGCCTCATCTACCTTTTAATCGAGCAGAAGCTGGCCAGGTTCACCGCCGTTTCCGAATTTATCAAGACCAAGCTGTTAGACCTGGGCATATCCGAAAAAAAAATCGCCGTTGTCCTGAACGGCGTGGAGATCAAAAATCAAAATCCCTTGGTTAGTCGGCCATCCTCCCCGTGGATAACCCGCATTGGCATTGTGGGTCAGATTGGAAGCTGGAAGGGACACGAAGACCTGATCGACGCGCTGCGGATCCTGGCCGGAAGGCAAACCGCTTTCGTCTGCAAAATATTCGGGAAAGGGGAAGACCAGTACGTGCAGTTCATTCGGAGCAAGGTGCGGGAGTATGGCTTAGAAAACTACGTCGAATGGAAAGGTTTCGTCAAGGACCAGGACGAAGTTTACCGCGATTTGGACATCGTGGTTGTGCCCAGCCGAAGCGAAGAACCCTGTTCGTTGACCATCATCGAATCGCTCACGCGCGGAAAACCGGTGATTGTCACCCGAAGGGGCGGTTCTCCGGAATTGGTCAAAGACGGGGTAACGGGATACATCGTAGCCATGAAGGATGCCGCATCCATCGCGTTGAGGCTGGAAGAATTGATCAAGGACCCGTTTCTTGCCCAATCCATGGCTTTAAATGCTGCGTCCGACGCGCAGTACCGGTTGTCAGACCAAAGAATGATCAGCGCTTTTGAAAACCTGTTGACCCGTTATGAAACAAACCCGTGAATCAAAAGCTGATTACGACTTGTGGCACCAGGGAAGGCACGAAGACCGGCCACTGGACGAGATGGTGCTCTACCCGTGGCACCGGAACGGGTTGTCGTTGCTGAAAGACGTCGCTCAATTGAAAAACCAGCAGGTGCTGGAAGTTGGGTGCGGGGCCGGCGATTTTTCCATTTACCTGGCCAAGCACGGCGCCAACGTAACCGCAATCGACTTCTCCGAAGAGGCTATCCGGATCGCGCAGCTAAAATCAGCGACCCAAGCCGTCCAGGTAGATTTTGTCGTCAAGGATGCCCAGGATTTGTCTTCTTTCCCGACGGGCACGTACGATGTTATCTTTTCCTTCGAATGTCTGGAACACCTGCCCGATCCGCAACGCATGGTCAAGGAGTGCTACCGGGTGCTCAAAACGAACGGGAAAATAATTCTGACAACCGAAAATTACTCCAACGCGATGGTTTTGGCCTGGGTGGTTACTTGGTTGAAGAAAAAGCCCTTCGATTCCGGTTCCGGGGTGCAGCCGATTGAGAATTTCTTCGTTTTCTGGGTAGTTAAACGCATGTTTCGGAAGGCAGGATTCAAGGAAATAAAAACGGGTGGTACGCACCACGTTTTTCTCCTGTTACCCCGTCTCGATCCCCGTACTTTCGTAAAGAATGAATTCAGGAACGGATGGTTGCGGTACGTGTTCAAGCCGTTTGCCAGGCACATGACTTTCTACGGAGTCAAATAATGTTTGGTCTACTCCGGTGCAATTAAAGCCGTTTATGGGCCGAGGAAAGGAATTTATACACGCCGCTTACTTCTTTTTGGGACTAGAGCAACCAAGGACCCAAGTAACTCCCAAAGAAAAAGAGCTCCTGATCAAATACGCGAGTGGAAAGGCAACGGCGGTGGAAATAGGCGTTTTTGAGGGTGCCACCACCCGGATATTGGCCGATTCAATTGCCAGGAAAGGAATTCTATACGCGATCGATCCATTTTTTAAAGGCCAACTCGGCTTCTCCTGGGGCGAATTCATTGCCGTAACGCACCTGAAAAGAAGTTTGTTGAACCACAAGGTAAGGTTCATAAAGGAGTTGAGTTTTAATTCGGTTTCTAAAGTAGGTGACGGGATTGAATTTATATTTATTGACGGAGATCATTCATACGAAGGTTTCAAACGGGATTGGCACGATTGGTCGGTTAAGCTGAAAGTTGGCGGATACGCGGCCTTGCACGACACCGATATTCACCCTTACGTGCCCGATAGCAGACCGGGCTCTTATGAATATTTTCAGGACGTCGTCAAGCACGACCCAAGATTCAAGGTGGTTGACCAAGCCGATTCACTGCACATCCTACAAAAGGTGCATTAGAGATGACATCCCACTTCATCAGACTTCCCGATCCGATTGTCGCGGTGACGCTCGTTCTTTGCGCGTGTTCGATTGTCACCACCAATCCTCTTCTTACTTTCGTCAGCATCCTCTTCGTTCCCTTCTCGATGAAAATGCTCTGGCGGACCGGCGAGCCGCCCGTACTGTTCTTTGGGGTATTGCTGCAATGGTTGACAATTACAGTTAAAGTGTTCTATGCCAACTACCTAGGATTGGTTTTTACGGAAGTGCATCAGTTTCCCTTGCAGATCGAGAAAACTTTTTGGTTGAGTATGCTGGGGCTGTTCTTCTTCACGGTTAGTTTGCACCTCGTTATCCGAAATCTGCGTTTTCAATCCCCGGCTACCATCGAGCAGCTAGTGAAGTACTACGACACTACAAAGGTGACGTACGCCTATCTGATCCTGTTCTTTGCATTTCCGGGCATTATTGCCTTGTCGCGTGCGATCCCAGGCCTTCAGCAGCCACTGACCAAGGTAATGGAAATGAAATGGTCTTTTTTCTACTTGTTGTTCCTGGTGGTTTTCCTTAAAAAGGAAAACCGTCAAAACTTCTATTTCATTTTCGTCGCGGAAGTAATACTGGGTTTTACGGGATACTTCTCTTTTTTTAAAGATTTCATTATCATTGCTCTCATTTGCTACCTCACCCTCGGCATCCGTTTGCAGCCGTTACAATACGTTGCCCTTGTTATACTTGGCGCATTCACGTTCAACCTTGCCGTGGTATGGACCTACGTCAAGCCCGAGTACCGTGCGTACTTGTCGGGCGGCGAGCAGGCGCAGATTGTGACGGTTTCGCAGACCGACGCGCTTTCCAAAATACTGGAGTTGTCCGATAAAATGACCCAGGAAAATTTCGATGACGCCGTGGTTGACCTGGTTAACCGGGTTTCGTACATTGATTTCTTTTCGGCGAGTATTGCCTACGTTCCCGCTTATTTACCCCACCAGGGAGGAGCAGTATGGTCGGCATCTGTTCAACACATCTTGCTGCCGAGAATATTTTTTCCCAACAAACCAGCCATCGACGACTCCCAGCAAACCACCAAGTACACGGGCCTCGCCTTTGCCGGGGCTGAACAGGGAACGTCCATCAGCTTGGGATACATGGCCGAGAGCTACGTCGATTTTGGGGAAACCTACATGTTCATCCCCATCGTTGCGCTGGGGTTTCTGATCGGATTCATCTACAAACGGGTGTTGACTGGTTCCATCAACAAACTGTGGGGTTACGGGCTGGTTATGCCGCTGTTTTTTTCCGTCAACATCAACGGATTTGCTTCCATCAAAATCATCGGCGGATTGGTGATGTATTTTCTGGTGGTGCTCCTGTTGAACCGATTTGTTCTGATTCACATCGATCGATTGGTCCGATCAAAGCGGTAGAACGGCCGTGAAAATCCTCCACGTCACCCCTTCGTACCACCCGGCGGTTCAGTTCGGTGGTCCGATTCAGTCCGTTCACCTGCTCAACCGGACCTTGGTGGCGCGGGGCGTAACGGTCGACGTATTCACGACCAACGCCGGATTGGAACGGAGCCACCGCTCAACCGAATGGCAATGGTTGGACGGCGTGCGGATCAAATACTTTCCGTATTCCGGGTACGTGCACTACAATTTCTCGCCGCGGCTGTGGAGAAGCCTGTTTCGGGAGGTTGGTCACTACGACCTGGTGCACATCACGGCGGTGTGGAACTTCCCCGTGTTGGCGGCGGCATTGGCCTGTCGGCGCCACCGCGTCCCCTACGTGATATCCCCCCGGGGTACGGTTTACCCGGCAACCATTGCCCTCAAATCGGCCTTCCTGAAGAAAACCTACTACGCCCTCTTTGCCAGACGTTGCCTGACCGGCGCTTCACTGGTTCACTTCACCGCCGAGGAC
>JACMKY010000002.1 GCA_014379925.1 Cytophagales bacterium
GGCTGTCCCCAGGACCAAGTGTTCCGGAACCAGGCCTGGGGAAAGTCCGGCTGTCCCCAGGACCAAGTGTTCCGGAACCAGGCCTGGGGACGCACGTGCAGGTGGGCCGCTTCCCGGGCCCGGTTGTGAACCGTCAGCCGGACGAGGATGTCTTCGGCGTCCGCCTTGGCGTATTCGATGAACACGTCGAAGTAGCGGTTCTCGTCGAATACGCCGGTATCGGCCAGCTCGAACTCCGGGTCCAGCCGGCTGCGGCGGCCGTTTTCCGTCACCAGTTGTTGGTAGGGGAAGGCCTGCTGCGGATACTTGTAGAGCATCTTCATGTAGGAGTGCGAAGGCGTGTTGTCGAGGTAGTAGTAATACTCCTTTACGTCTTCCCCGTGGTTGCCTTCGTGGGCCGTCAACCCGAACAATCGTTCCTTGAGGAAGGGATCGCGCCCGTTCCACAGGGCAACGGCCAGGCAGAGCAGTTGCTGGTCGTCGCTGATTCCACCCAGTCCGTCTTCCCCCCAGCGGTAAGCCCGGCTGCGCGCCATTTCGTGGGAGAAATACCCCCAGGCATTCCCGTTTTCACTGTAGTCTTCCCGAACCGTTGCCCATTGCCGGTCCGACAAATAGGGCCCCCATTTGCGCCACTTGCCGTTTTGGACGGCACTGGCGTTGGGCGCTTGGTCACCCGATTTTTTTTCCGGTGAAGTATCCATCATGTTGTACCTGAACCCATTGAGTAGCGGGTGTATTTGCGGCACCGGTGAAATCAACGGAGGGTTTTCGTCCGTTAAATCCGCCGGGCCTTCACGAGAATTGCTGGCTTACGGATTTATGACACCAACGGGTAATACGACAAAAAAGGCAATTTATTTTGAACGAAAGATTCATTGCGTTAATGAATTTTCAATTATTTAACGATTTAACGAAACATTTTTAAAAAGTATACGTTTCTGAAATATTACACGTATCTTGCATTCATTATTCGGCCAAATTCGTTGGATTTTCGCAATCCGGAACTGGCACAATCGCGTACAAGGCTTAGTATAGTAACTCATCAAGTGGACCCGTGCAGCCCAGTCAAGGTGCTTTTTCCCCGTCTTCTTCGTTTGAGACTTTGTGTAACAGGAGTTAACGTAAAATTTCAATCTCTTCAAACCAACTCGTTGATCGCGGTGATCATTGAAAGGTACGTTCGTTTCCCTTACAGCTCAAACACGTTTCACTTCGTTTTCATCCCGTACACTCCGGTGGGTTCGTTGCCCGTTCCGCTTGTCACGCCGCCGGCTTTCGTCTTTTCAACGAGGACGTACGGGTTTTGAACGAACAGAAATCAGTCTTCATGAAAGTACCCGAAGGTAGGCAAAAAATACTGGTGATTGGCCAAACCCCCCCCCCTTACGGTGGACAAGCCATCATGATTGAAAACCTTTTGCGAGCGAACTTCCAGCAGGTGCAGTTTTTTCACGTGAGAATGGCCTTTTCCACGGACATGGACGAGATCGGCAAGTTCAAATTGGCCAAAGTACTCATTTTGTTCAAGACCATCGGGCAGATCATTTACCACCGTTTCCGACACCACATCCGCGTCGTTTACTACCCGCCGGCCGGACCGGATCGGGTGCCGATGTACCGCGACATCCTGGTACTGGGTTGCACGCGTTGGCTGTTCCGCAAAACCGTGTTCCATTTCCACGCCGGGGGCATTTCCGAACTCTACCCGGGCGTGTCCGCTCCCCTGCGGTATTTCTACCGGCGGGCCTATTTCCACCCGGACGCCTCGATCCGCATATCGGAATACAACCCGGAGGACGGGAAAGCATTCGGCAGCAAGCGAAACTACGTAGTTCCCAACGGCGTGGAGGACTACTGGCCCAGATTTCAGCACCGCGCGCGGGGCAACCCTGACCGTCGGGCCAACCTGCTCTACGTGGGGGTGGTAAGGGAATCCAAGGGTATCCTGGTGTTGCTGGAGAGTTGCCGGCTTTTGAAGGAAAAAGACCGGGCCTTCACCCTGACCGTGGTGGGCAAGTTTGAATCGCCCGACTTCGAGCAATTGGTGCGCCGTCGGGTGGCCGAGTACGGCCTGCAGGCGTGCGTCTCGTTTGCGGGGGTGCACACGGGGGAGCAGAAATTCAACCACTATTTCAACGCCGACATCTTCTGTTTTCCTTCCTACTTCGAATCCGAGACATTTGGCCTGGTGCTGCTGGAAGCCATGCAATTTCACTTACCGACGGTGGCCACCCGCTGGCGCGGCATCCCGTCGGTAGTCGAAGACGGCAAGAGTGGCTTTCTGGTGCCCGTGCAGGATGCCCGGGCGATGGCGGACCAATTGGCTTTGCTCATTGATGACCCGGCCCGGAGACGGGAGATGGGCCGCTACGGCCGGGAATTGTACTGCAAACGGTTTACCCTGACCGCTTTCAACACCAGCATGGAAACCGTATTTTCGGACTTAACTAACCACAATTAAATAAATGCAGACCATGAAATTACTCATTACCGGCGGTTCAGGTTTCATCGGCACCAACCTGGTGGCGCATTGCCTGAAAAATAACATTGACGTGCGCAATGTAGACTGGAATCCTCCGCTCAACGACAAACAGATCGATCATTGGATCAACTGCGACATCCTTAACCTTGACCAGCTCCGCCAGGTTTTCCAAGACTACCAGCCCACGCACGTGGTGCACCTGGCCGCCCGCGCCGACTGCGAGGAAGAAGAGGACATGAGCGAATACCTGCAAAATACCGAGGGCACCCGCAACCTGCTCGCCGTTGTTAAAGCCACGCCGAGCATCCAGCGGTTGATTGCCACTTCTTCCCAGTTCGTATGCCGCGCGGGTTACCTTCCCCGGCACGACGAAGACTACAACCCCTTCACCCTGTACGGGGTGACGAAGGTCCTCACTGAACAGTTCACCCGCAACGCCGACCTGGCGTGCACCTGGACCATCATTCGTCCCACCACGGTGTGGGGACCGTGGTCCTTGCGATACCGCGACGTGTTGTTCAAGGTCCTCAAATCCGGCTTGTATCTTCATCCCTCCAAAGAAAAAGTGACCCGTTCCTACGGGTACGTAATGAACGTGGTTTACCAGATCATGCAGATCCTGACGGTTGAGACCGAGAAAGTCGATCGCAAGGTATTCTACGTGGGCGACGAACCCCTCAATCTCAAGGAGTGGGTAGACACCATTGCGGAAGAGTTGATCGGCAAGAAGGTAAGGGTGATGCCGACGAGCTGGGTGCGATCCATCGCCAAGATGGGCGACGTCCTGTCGGCGGTGAAGGTTCCCTTTCCCATCACTACCCGCCGGTTCAACAGCATGACCTCCGACTACATCACCCCCATTGCCGAAACCATCCGGGTGCTGGGACAAGCGCCCTATTCGCTCCGGCAAGGGGTGGTGGAAACCTGTGCCTGGTACAATACCGACAGTGCCTTGGTCATCCCCCACAAACCCAACCTGCCCCGCGTGAAAAAGTATGACCTCTCGGATCAGGAAGCCGGCGAGCGGAGTGCCGCCCAAACGGCTTCCCAACCGGTGGCATCCCCGCTGGCCGAGCCCGCGCCCGCCGAGTACCAGGTAACTCCCGGCGCGGCATCCGTGCAGGCGCAACGCCACCCCGGCCAGTAAGCGGAACCGAACTGATTTTGGGTGAGCGCTGGGGTTTACCTCGGGTGGGGTCCGGGGTATTCAGGGAAGTAATATCGAAGTAATGTAAAGCCCCCAAAAGGAAGTAACAACTAATTCCATTAATTTTGGGACGCTTTGTCCCAATTTTTCTCTTGGTTTATGACAAAGATCAGTGCCGTTTTGCTTTACCTGGGTGGAATCCTGCTTTTGGCCTCGGCCACGAGCGGTTGCATTGCCAAGCGAAAATTGGTGTACATCCCCAACCCGGCGTTCAACACGGGGTCGGCGACGAACGTGGCCAACATCCAGCCCGAATATCAGTTGCAGCCCAAGGACGTACTTTCCATCCGCATCAAAACCCTCGATCCGAAAACCTCCGATCTTTTCAACCTCCAATCCAATACCGGTTTTCAGCCGTTTGACCCCCCGGCCTTGTTCATCAACGGGTACTCCCTCGACGACGAGGGCGACGTGACGCTGCCGGAAATCGGAAAGGTAAACGTCCGCAACCTGACGATAAAAGAAGCGGAGCAGAAGATTCAGGCGAAGACCGGGGAATACCTCGGCAACGCGACGGTGTTGGTCAAGCTGGTCAATTTCAAGGTGACGGTGCTGGGTGAGGTACAGCGACCCGGTTACTTCTACGTCTACAACGAACGGGTGACCCTGTTGGAGGCACTGGGCCAGGCCGGGGACCTGACCGATTTCGGCGAACGAAAGAACATCACGCTCGTGCGACAAGTGAAGGGGGGGTCCGAAGCCATACTGATTAACCTGCAAGATCCCAACTTGTTGGCTTCCAAGTATTATTATCTCATGCCCAACGACGTACTTTACGTACAACCCGCCAAGGCCAAGCTGGACCGCGGCAACTTAAATTTGCTCGGTTTTTTGGGCTTGTTTCTGAGTACGATCACCAGCGGAATTTTAATCTATCAAGTATTTAAATAAAAGAAAAATGGAAGAAGTAGACGTAAGGACTGTCCTCGCAAGACTGCTCAAAAAGTGGCCGATCTTCTTGTTGAGCCTGGCATTGACGTTTGGAATCAGCTTTTTGTATTTGAAATCCACGGAAGAAAAATACCGGGTCCAGTCTTCCATCCAACTCAAGGACGAGAGCCTGAGTGAAGAGCAGACGGCCCAGCAGAATTTCACCACCGGGATCCGGGTGGTGGGCGCTGATGCCGAACTGGAGGATGAGTTGGGCATTCTTTCTTCCTACTCTACCATCCGGCAAGCCGTCCAGAAGCAGAACAATTTCACCAGCCTCTACCGCTACAACAACAACCTGGGGAAAACGGGCCGGTATTTTGCGAGGGAGATTTACCAGGAAGACCTGCTCATCGAACTGGACCTTGCCGCCAACCAGGTCATTGAGGCGCCGATCTACCTTTCCTTCCTGGACGAGAACACGTTTTCGGTCAACCTGGAAATCCCCAAAGCGACCCTTTACAACCACAAGAACCACACCCCCCTCGGCATCGTCCAGATCGGGGCGTTCGAGGGGAAAGGCACCGTAGGAAAGCCGTTCCGGAGCCCATTCGCCAACTTCACGCTGAAACTAAAGCCGGGATTCATCGTTCGGAAAAAGGATGATTATTATTTCAAGGCGCACACCCTGCGGGCCCTGACCGAATCTTACCAGGCCCGGCTGGTGTTCGCTCCCCTTTCGGCCAAGTCAAACATCACCAGCGTAACGCTCCAGGGTTCTTCACCCGAGAAGGAAATCGCCTTCCTCAACACCCTGGCGAGCGTGTACATTGAGAACGACCAGCAGAAGAAGAACCAACTTGGCCAGAAAACCATCCGGTTCATCGACCGGCAACTGACCAGCGTCTCGGATACCCTGCAGAAGGTGGAAAGTTCGCTGGAAAAATTCCGCAAGAGCACCAACCTGGTGGACGTGAACGTGACTTCCGAGGCGCTGGCCGCCCAATTGAGTGAAGCGGAAGGCCGGCAAACCGAGCTGCGAACCCAGAACGACGCCTACCAAAGCATCCGCGAATACATCGCCCGCAACGAGCAAGGAACCGATTTGCTGGCCCCGTCCACGGCCGGATTGGACGATCCCTCCCTGAATAACCTGCTGACGAAACTGGCCGATCTGAGCGGCCAGAAGTCCACCGTCGAGTACAGTTCCAGCGGAAACAACAACCCGGTGTTGAACCAGCTCAACAAGGAAATAAAGGCCACCAAGCGGGCGTTGTCCGAAAACATCCGGAACCTGATCCAGCAATCCAATTCGGCGTTGGCCCAGAACCGGCGACGCATCGCCGAACTCTCCCAAAGCGTCGGCCGGCTGCCCAAGGACGAGCGGAGCCTGAACAACATCGAGCGAAAATTTGATCTCAACGACAACCTCTACAATTACCTGCTGACCAAGCGGGCGGAAACCGCCATCAGCATTGCCTCCAGCGTTCCCGACAAAAACATCATCGATCCGGCCCGGCAGATCGGCGGCGGCCCGGTGTCGCCCAACCGGATGTTCACTTTCCTGCTCGCGCTCCTGGCCGGCTTGGTCCTGCCGGCGGGCCTGATTTTCGCCCGGGAGTACTTCAAGGATGTCATTGACAGTGAAAAACAGCTGGCCTCCCTCACGCCGCTGACGGTGGTGGAATCTATCGCCTACCTGAAACCCCGGAAGGGATGGACCCCGGGGGAGTACGTACTCACCGACGGCTTCCGGTTCCTGCGTCACCAGTTCGACTTTCTGAGCCGCAGCAAGCAGATCAAGGTCATCGGCGTCACCTCCGCCACCAGCGGGGAGGGCAAGACGTTCTGCGCCCTGAACCTGGCCACTTCCTTTGCCAAGTCGGGCAAGAAGACGTTGCTGATCGACTTTGATTTCTACCGCCCCGCCCTGGCCGCCCTTTTGCAGGTGAAGGACGCGCCCGGGTTGAGGGATTACGCGTCCAATGGCCACGGCGGAGTCGCCCCGATCACCCAAGCGTCGCGGGTAAAGAACCTGTTTTTGGTCTCGGCCGGGGGCAAGGCCGAGGCAACCGCCGACGGGCTGGAAATGCTGGAAGAGGCCAAGCTGGAAAGTTTTTTCAAGGGATGCCGCGACGAGTTCGACTTCATCCTCTTGGACACGCCCCCGCTTGGCATCACACCCGACTACCTAACCATCAGCAAGTACGTCGACTACACCCTTTTGGTGGTCCGGAACGGGATGACTGAAAAGGCGCATTTGAATCGGTTGAACAAAATTTTCGAACAGAACGCCATCAAGGGCGGTATCATTTACAACGGCGTTGAATCCACGAACCAATACGGTAGCTACTTGAAAAAGATCGCAGCCAATTAAAAATGGAGGTGAAAGAAAAGGCGGTCCAGGGGTTTTTTTGGAGTTTCTACGAGAATGTTGGTATAAAACTTTTTTCTACCGCCACCTATTTCCTGCTGGCGGGTCTGCTCGCGCCGAGCGACTTCGGGCTGGTGGCCATCCTGAATTCCTTTCTTTTCTTTGCCGGTTTGTTTACCGGCAAGGGTTCCGTGACGGCCATCATCCAGCACGCCGATCTGAAGCCGGAAAACCTCAGTTCCTCCTTCTGGGGAAACATGGGTTTGGGCATTCTCCTCTACGCGGCCATGTACATTGCCGCCCCCCACATCGCCCTTTTCTACAAGGAGCCGTCCCTGACGCTCCTCCTCCGGGTTGGGTCCCTCAACTTCATCAGTGACTCCCTCGGCGCGGTGCACCAGGGCCTGATCGAAAAGCAACTGAGAATCAAACTGGTGGCCCAGGCGCGGATCATCAGTACGCTCATCAGCGCAACCGTCGGGATTACCATGGCCTACCTGGATTACCGAGTCTGGAGCCTGGTTATCCAGCACTGCCTTTACGTGTTCATTCCCGTGGTCATCTTCTGGTTAAGGGGAAATTGGTTGCCTTCTTTCTTTTTCCAGTGGAAGTATTGGAAGGACATCCTGGTCTTCAATTTCAAGTTTACTTTCAACAACCTGAATTATTTCCTCAACAACTACGGGGCCGACCTTATGGTCGGTTTCTTCCTCGGCAAGAATGTCCTCGGCTACTTCTCATTCTCCTACAAAGTCTACTCGACCATCCACTTCATCGTGCTGGATACCATCGGCCGGGTGGCTTACCCGGTATTTTCCCGCTACAACCAGGAAAGGGGCGAATTGCTCCGGTGGTTCTTCAACATCACCCGTTACATCAGTTACGTGGCCTTGCCGGTGTTTGCGTTTGCCATCATCCTGACCCCGGTGGTGATCAACACGTTCGCCCGCCAATGGAGCAACAGCATACCGGTTATTCAGCTCTTGTGTGCCTCGGGCATCATCCTCATTCCCCAGTACCTGTTCAACGTGTTTTTGTTGAGCTTGAACCGGCACCTGACAATTTTCTGGTACAACACCATCAACACGGCTTCGAGCCTGCTTTTGGTTTACCTTTGCATTCCGTACGGGCTCGTCGGCATCGCCGCCGCCCTGGTACTGAAATCGATCTTGGTGCTTTGCGTATTCTTGGTTATGTTCAAGCAGAAATTTGCCGTCGATACGATCAATTACCTGAAAACATTCTTCAAGCCAATGCTGGCGACCGCCTGCAGCGTGGGGGTTGCTTTGTCGGCACTGCTCCTGGAAGCGCAGCTGGGTCGGCTGGTGTATGCCTTGTTGGTCGTTTCCGGCGGGGTCAGCTACGTACTGATGGTGTTCCTCATTGATCAGGAAGTGACTAAACAAGTCAAATCCGTTTTCTTAGGCAAGATTCCTAAATCCAGTTGAATTAATACTTGGCGATGACTTTTCGAACTGAGGTTTTCCGCTCACTCGGCAGAACACGGGTAGACAGTGTTAATTCCCTGAAAAAATCAGATTCAGCGATGAAAGTCCTCTATTTTCAACGAAAACGGGCAAACAAAGGCCATTTCAGCATTGAGAGTTTGTTTGACAGCATCCGGAAAAACCTTCCCTCCTCCATCCAAACGAAAGTCGTCATTTCCAGCTTCGTCAATTCGGGGGTATTCAAGCGACTGTTCAACATTCTCGAGATTCCCTTCAAGGAAAAAGGCGACATCAACCACGTCACCGGGGACATTCACTACGTGACGTTCCTGATGAGGAAGCGAAAGACCATCCTCACCATCCACGACGTGAATCTGCTGTACACGCCCAGTGCGCTTAAAAAGTTCATTCACAGCTGGTTCTGGTTGAAAATACCCATCCTGCGGTCGCACGTGATCACCGTGATTTCCCACGCAACCAAGGAAGAAGTCCTCAAGTATACCAACTGCCCACCCGATAAGATCCGGGTCATCTACAACTGCATCTCCTCCAAATTTCTGCCCGTTCCCAAAGTCTTCAACAAGGAGAAGCCCACGCTGTTGCAAATCGGCACCCGCGACAACAAAAACTTATCGCGGGTGATCGAGGCCATTGCCGGACTCGCCTGCAAGCTGGACATTGTCGGGGAGCCCCCCGCCGAGACCCTGCGCCTGCTGGCTACCCACCGGATTGATTTTAGCTGGCGGGCCAACCTGACCGACCAGGAAATGATCCAGAAATACGTCGATTGTGACATTCTCATCTTTGTTTCCATCTACGAAGGGTTCGGCCTGCCGATTATTGAAGCCAACACGGTTGAACGCCCGGTGATCACGAGCAACCGGTCTTCGATGGCCGAAATCGCCGGCGACGCGGCCTGCCTGGTCGACCCGCTGGACGTGCAATCCATCCGCCGGGGCGTGATCAGGGTCATTGAGGACGATCAGTACCGGCAGGCACTCTTGGAACGGGGAAAGCGAAACCGGGAGCGCTTCCAGCCCGAAGCCGTGGCCCAACAATACTTTAAACTCTACCAGGAGCTGCTGATTCCTTAACCTCGTTCGTCGTGCCCATGTCCAGTCAACTTGCCCAAACCACCGGTGCGTACGCCCGATCGTACTACATTACGTTCATCGTGGTGCTGATGGCTTGCCTGAGTCCGTTCAAGGAGCTCGGCTTTTCCGTGCCATTCATCGCCATCGCGGTCTTCGTGATCGTGAGCCGGTCCGGCTTGGTTTTCCAGCGGTTCTTCCTGACCTTTGCCTGCCTGATCGTCATCACGGCCGTCTACACGTTGATCTACACCCTCCAGGGGGTTAATTTCAACGTTTCCAACGCCATTTTGTCTTACCTGCACTACGGCTCCTTCCTGTTTTTGCTGATCGTGCCGACACCCGGCTTTACCGGGGAGTATTCGTATTTAAAGTACGCCCGGGTCATTTCACTGGTCGTTCTCCTGGAAGGGTGCTGGGGCGTGGTCCAGCGACTGCTGGCAACCGCCATGCTCGGAAGGTTCGCCAGCGGTGATTACGTCCAGGGCAGTATTTCACCCTTCTCTCCCGCAATCACCAACCTGGGGTTCGGCAACCAGATGTACGCGGTGAACATGGTTTTTTTCCTCTTGTTTTTGTTGCCCTACGCGCTGGTCTACCGCAAGGGAGTGCCCGCCATCCTGATCGGCCTCGTTTCCCTGATTCTGGCCTCGGTCGGCCACGTATTTTACAGCCTGCTTTTCGGAACCGCGGTCGCCCTGGTCTTCTTTTCGTTCGGGTCCATCGTGCGTAACTTCAAACTGATCTTTTTTTCCACCCTGGCCTTCACCCTCATTGTTTCCGCGCTGACGGTATTCGATCCGGTCGTGGTGAGCGATGCATCCCGGCAGGCAACCATGTTTTTTTCCGGTAGTTCCCCCAAATCCGAAGCCATCCGCGTGGCCATCCGCGAGGTTCCCAAGCAGTACCCGACGATTTACGCGGTTGGCTTGGGTCCCGGCCAGTATTCGAGCCGGGCCGGGATGATTGCTTCGGCTACGTACGGTTCGTTGTCGGCTTTCTTCTACCGCATTCCCGCGTTGAACGTGGGAATGACCGAGCCCTTCCGAAAATTCGTGCTGGAAAGCTGGAAAAAGGTAAACGCCGACATTGAAACGTACGGGCACTCCACCATGTACCGCCCTTTCTTTTCCCTGTTGTCGCTTTATACCGAATTCGGTCTCGTATTCTGCGCGTTGCTGCTGGGGGTGGTTTTCAACAAACTGAGCCGTTCGAAGCGCACCTATCTGCATTATACGCGCGTCGGCGGGGCGGCCAAACCGGACCAGAATTTACTGAAATACAGCGCTTTCGCTTGCGCGGCGAGCATCTTGTTCCTGATACTGATCGGGGTGTACGAAAATTATTTCGAAACGCCCCAAGCCATTCTGCCCGGCTTGATGCTGACCGGGCTGCTCGGTAAGCAGTCCCTTTCGGAGGCCGCCGTTTCCAACGGGCAAACGATCCGGCAGGAAAACGACAAGGAGACGTGGGTGGTTGCTTAGATTGCGATGAGATTGAATCGGGAAATTCTGGTTTTCCCTTTTACTGCCTGAACCAACTACAAAGATTAATTACAACAATGAAAACGTTGATGTCCGCTTACCAATGCGAGCCTGATCGGGGTAGTGAATTTGAGGTAGGTTGGCAGATCATGCGCAGTTGTGCGGCCAGTTGTTCCGAACTGACGGTAGTGACCCGCAGCTTAAGCCGGCACAACAGCGAACCGGGCATTGTCAAGTTGGGAATTCGCAACACCCGCTTCATTTATTACGACCTGCCCCCGTGGCTTGCCTCCCGGGAAGGAACCTTGCTGGGGGGTCAAATTGTGCCGTATTGCTGGGAAATCGGCTTGTTCTTTTTCCTGTTGAGGAGGTACAAACGAAACCAATTCGATCTTGCCCACCGGGCTACGGTCGGCAGCTACCGTTTTCCGTCCCTGCTGTGGTACTTTTCCCGGCAATTCACCTGGGGACCAATGGCCAGCGGAGAGGTGGTACCGTTTCGGCTCTTGTCGGTTCTGAGCTGGAAGGGGCGCGTGTTGGAAGTCGTGCGAATGCTCGTTCAGCACCTCCTCCTCCTGGACCCCCTCGTCCTGCTCAGCCTTTACAAAGCCGACAAGATTACCGTGGTGACCTCGGCGACCAAAAAAATTCTTCCCGGTTTTGCCCGCCGAAAAGCGACCGTGATTGAGTACTTAATCATCGACGCCAAGGATTTTACGGTCGATCTTCCCTTGGGCAACCACGACAACGACCACAAACTAAAGCTGCTGTACGCCGGCCGGATCCTGGAGTGGAAGGGCATCATGTTTGTGCTGAAGGCACTGAAGCAACTGCGCGGAAAGTTGGATTATGAATTCAACGTGGTAGGGGACGGACCGGACCGGGATTTCTTGCAGGAGTACGTCCGGAAACACCAATTGAAGGTAAATTTTCTGGGAAGAAAACCGCGTGGCGAGCTGTCTACGTATTACCTTACTCACCACGTGTTCGTGGGCACTGATTTGCACGGCCGGGGTAGCAATGCCATTATCGAAGCAAAAATGCACCAACTTCCGGTTTTGCTGTTGGACATTTCCTACCCGGACGAACAGACCGGGAAAGACCTGAACATCGTCATCGACACCCAACGAAAATCGGTCAACGAAATCATCGAAAACATCACGGTTGAACTGCTGGCTTTGCAGAAAAAAGCAGCTAGCAAGAATTCCTACGGTGTATCCTGAACCCGAACCAATTAGACCGGATGCGAGAGAGATCGTGCGCGAGCAGGCCAACAATCGCAAGTCACAAACAGCGTCCTCGTGTGCAACCACGTAAGTCGTAATGCAAAGCCGACCAATCAACTAGTCAAGCAAGCGAAAAGCATCGATTGTTTCGAACTGCGTGCTTCATTCCGAATCCAATGGGGTAACTGAGAATCAGGTTGATCAACCAAGATGGGTTACTTGTCAGATTGAGAGCTTATGACAATTTTACTCTCCGCTTACGCGTGCGCGCCCGATCACGGAAGTGAACCTGAGTTGGGTTGGAAAAAGGTACAGGATTTGGCGCCGACTTGCACGGAACTGACCGTGGTTACCCATACCCACAGCCAGCCCAAGATTGAGGCGGGGCTGTCGCGTTCGAAAATCACGAATGCCCGTTTCGTCTACTACGATCTACCCGAATGGTTCTCCCGCGTAACTTTTTCGCAGCCGGGCGAACACCTCTACGTATACGCCTGGGAGATCGGGGTGTTTTTTTTCCTCCGGTCGCGTTACCGCAAAAACGAATTCGACCGCGCCCACCGGATCACCATCAGTTCCTACCGGTACCCCAGTTTTGCCTGGTATTTTGCCCGGCACTTCACGGTGGGTCCCCTCGCCAGTGGCGAACGGTTCGCCCTCCAGTTTCTGTCCATCTACAGTTTCCGGGGAAAAATGCAGGAATTGTTCCGGCTGGTCACGCGGCGGCTTTCCCTGATCGATCCCCTGGTGTTGTTGACGTTCTACAAAGCCGATTCGATCATTACCATCACCGAAGACACCCGCAACATCCTGCCCGCCTTCGCCCGCCGCAAAGCAACCGTAACGGATTACTTCATTTCCGTAGAATCCAGTGCCTTCGATGCCTTTGCTCCCGCAGCACCCCGTTCGAGCAATAAGCTCCGGTTGCTTTACATCGGCCGGGTGGTGGAGTGGAAGGGCGTTATGCTGGTGTTGCAAGCCCTGAAAAACCTGGACGGACGGCTGGAGTACGAGTTCACGTTGATGGGCAACGGCCCCGGAAAATCGTTCTACGAGGCGTACGCCCGGAAACACCGGCTGTCCGTTGATTTCGTCTCCCCCGTGGGCATCCCGCGGCGAAGTTTGTCGGCCTACTACCTCAGCCACGACCTGTTCGTGTTTCCGGGCCTGCACGGCACGGGCAGTTACGTGATGCTGGAAGCCAACTTGCACGGGCTCCCCGTGCTGACACTCGACGTTTCCATTCCGAACTGCTTTTCCGACTACCACTTCGACTGGGTCATTGACACCCGGGACAAAA
>JACMKY010000393.1 GCA_014379925.1 Cytophagales bacterium
GTGCCAAGGCGGTGAAGCGGATGACAAATCCACCGCTCGAGGATCGGGACGGTTCGCCGCTGCGATAACAAATCCCGACCAACGGCAAAAATGGTGCAGAAACGCCTTCTCAATTACTTAGTCTCAACCAGTAACCCATTACAACCTGCAACTTGTAACCTGCAACCCATCAACCTATCCCGGATTCTGCTGCAGCAGACCGGGATTGGCGTCGATGGCGGTTTGGGGAATGAGAAACACCCTTCGGTTGACGTCCCGGTCGGTTTTCGTGGTCCGAACGTCCTCGTACTTCCCGAAGCGGATCATATCCGTGCGGCGTACCATTTCCCAGTACAACTCGTAGCCCCTTTCCTTGAACAACGCATCCAGGGTCAGCTCACCCGGGGCGAGCAGCCGCGGGTGCTTGCGGGCCCGTCGAACGGCGTTCACGTCTTCGAGCGCGCCGCTTACGTTGCCCTTCCTCAACTTGGCTTCCGCCCGCATCAGGTAGACATCCGCTAGGCGAATCAGCGGCTGGTCCACCCGGGAGTAGTTCCGACCGTTGGTGGCCCGGGGATCAAACTCGTACTTGGAAACCCGTACCCCGTTGGAATGGCCGGTATTGGTCTCAAAATCAACGGCTACCGTGAAATTAACCGGTTCGCGCGTCCGTTGGGTATTGATCAACCGCTCGATGGCCAGGTCGCCGCTCGCGGTTCGTTTGAAACCGTTGCCCGCGCTGTTGAGCACAATGCCGTATTGCTGTCCCTGCAACAGGCCCCGGTTCAAAGCCCACCGTGCTTCGGGAAAGGAGGTGACCGAGCCATCCTGCGGAATGATTTCCTTGTGGAAGCGGGGATCGTTGCGGTTGTCCAGCCACGTGTTCCAGAATTCGGGCGTGACCGAAGCGCCGTCCGTGCCGGTCGACTGGACATTGATCAGACTGCCGTGCTGGTTGCGGGCCAGGGAAAACCACAGGAACCGGCCCCCGTTGTTGGCGTCATCGCGGTGGTCGAGCGCGAAGATGTGCTCCGGGTGGTTGTGGTTGTTGAGGTCGAACATCCGGAAGTAGTCGGCGGTTTCCAGGCCGTACTGGCCCGAGTTGATGATCCGGTCGCCGTTTTCGATCACCTTGTCCAGGTCTTCGGCGGGAAAACTGAAGTTGGGCGCGTAGCGGTTCAGGTAAACGGCTTTGTTGAGGTAGAGCTTGGTTTTGATGGCCCACACGGCACCCTTGGTGAAGCGGCCAGCCCCGGCTTCGCTTTTGTTGAGCAACGTGCCTTCCACCGCGTCCAATTCGGCGAAGAGAAAGTCAACGGCCGCCTGGCCCCGGAACACCTGCGATTGCCCGCCGTTTGACACGGTGGAAGCGGGGTCCCGGTAGAGGCACAACCCGAACAGGTCGAAGAGCACGTAGTTGTAGAAGGCCCCCATGCCCCTCGCCTCGGCGGTGTAGAGGGCGACGTTGGGATCGTTGAGGGTACCGAGGGTGTTGATGGCGATGGCCGACCGGGCAATGCCCTGGGTGAGTTGATTCCAAACGTTGGCAACGCTGTTGTGGTTGGCCGTCCAGGCGTGCCGGTGCATCTCGATCAGTACGCCGCCGTTGAACCAGTCCGTTCCCCCGCGGTAGGGCACAATCGCCTCGTCGGTGGATACTTCCTGCAGCAAAAAGTATTCTTCGTGTCCGTTGAAGAGTCCGTTCATGCGGGCGTACACCGGCGCCAGAATCCCCTCCGCCGCCCCGGCTCCCCGCAGCAGGTTCGCGTTCAGGGCTTCATCCAATACTTCTTCTTCCAGGTCCGTGCACCCGAGCGTCAGCCCGAGCGTCAACCAAAACAGCAGCCTTTTCATGTTTGGAGTTTATGAGTTTAGGAGTGAGGGAGTGCAGGGGTGAAAAGATGGAAAGCAAAGGCGAAATAATGGAACACAACAGCAAGAAAAACTTATTTCTCCGTTCACCTATTCAACTTTTCACTCATAAACTCCTTTAGAATGCCACGTTCAAACCCAGCAGAAAAGTCCGGGCCCGGGGGTAGTTGGTGTTGTCGATGCCGTAGGAGGTCACGCCGCCGGCATCGGAGGGAATGTTCACTTCGGGATCAAATCCGGTGTAGTCAGTGAGGGTAAACAGGTTTTGTCCGGTCACGAAAACGCCCAGTTCCTTCAGCCAGGTGAGTTTGGGCAGTTTCACGTTGTAGCGCAGGGTGGCGTTGTTGAAACGGAGGAAACGGCCGTCCTCCAGGTAACGCGTCGACGACGTGGCGGAATTGGTGCGGCTTTCCACCGAGTTGACCGCCGTGCGGACGATGTTCAGACCCGAAGACAACTGGGGAAGGTTGAAGTAGGCGTTGGCCGTGTTGTTGTAGACCTGGTTGCCGGAAACCCCGTTGAAATTCAGGGCGAGGTCGAAGTTCTTGAAGGAGAAGTTGCCGGAGAAATTGTAGGTGAACGTGGGAATCGGTGAACCGGCCACGATCCGGTCGGCCACGTTGACGGTGCCGTCCCCGTTGACATCCCGGAACACATTCCGTCCGTTTTCGTCGAAACCGATGTGCTCCAGCAGGTAGAAACTCGAAATGGGTTCGCCGTTGAGGTTGCCGCTCACGGTTACGCCCGTGAGTCCGGGGCCACTCACGGTTCCCGTGCGCAGGAAAGAGAAGGGGGCGTTTTTCACTTCGTTGTCCAGGAAGGTGGCGTTGCCGCCCACGCGCCAGGTGAATGCCCGGTTTTTCGGGGAGGCGTAGTTCAGACCCACTTCCAGTCCCCGGTTGACCACGTTCATATCCACGTTGGCCCAACGGCTTCCGGTGGGCGAGACGGGATCGGCGACGGTGAGGTTGAGGAGCATGTCGCTGGTATTCTTGTTGAAATAATCGACCGTACCGGAGAGGGCACCGTCGAACAATCCGAAATCCAGTCCCACGTTGGTTTGCACGGTCACCTCCCATTTGATGTCCGGGTTAGCCGTTCGCGAGTACGTGTAACCGGGGGTAATGCCCGACTCGCCCAAGGGATAGCCCTGTCCGTTTCCGATGCCCGAAGTCAGCAGGGGCAGGGTGATTTTTCCGGGCAGTTCCTGGTTGCCCGTTTGTCCCCAGCCCGCCCGGATCTTCAGTTCGCTGAAGACGCCTCCCAGCCCGGCCATAAATCCTTCCTCGTTGAGTTTCCAGGCGCCCGAAACGGACGGGAACAGCCCGTACCGGTTGTTGGCCCCGAACTTGGAAGAGCCATCCGCCCGGAGGGTAGCGGTCAGGAGGTATTTGTTGGCAAAGGTGTAGTTGACCCGGCCGAAAAATGACTGAAGTTCGTTGATGTTGGCACTTCCGGTGGGTCCGTTCTGGTTGATGACCAGGCTGGTCCCGATGCCAGGGTTGTAGATGGCGTCAATTTCCGCCGTGGAAAAATTGTTGATGCTGGAAGAATTGCTCCGCTGGAAGAAGCGCTGGTAGGAATGCCCGGCCAGGGCGTCCACCGCGTGGTCGGCCAGGGTAAAGGTGTATTTCAGGTAGTTTTCGATCAGGTGGCTGGAAGATTCGTTCTTCAGGAATACCACCCTGCCTTCCGGAAATTCCAGGTTGGTAAGGCCACTCCGCTTGACTTGGGTATCCCCGTTGCCCACGCTCCGGTCGATGGCCACGTTGAGCCGGTATTCCAGGCCCTTGACGAGTTTCAGCCGGCCTTCCACGTTCCCTAGGATGCGGTCCGTGCGGGAGAAGCCGTCGTAGAGTTCCAGGTCGGCCAGCGGATTCCGGCCCTGGGGAAACACGAACAACGATCCGTCCGGATTCCGCACCGGATACGTGGGGTTGGCCCCCAGCGCATCCGGCAGCAAACTCCCGGCATTGGCGCCGGCCCCGTCGCTCCGGGGAGCCGCCGTGTTATCGGTGTGGCCGGCCGTCAGATTCAGGGCCACGCTCAGCCGGTCGGCGAGCAAACTCTGCGTGAAGTTGAACCGGGCGGTGTATCGCTTCAGGTTGTTGGTTTTGATGATGCCCTCCTGGTCGAGCAAACTCAGCGAAACGTAGTAGGTCGAGTTCTGGGCACCCCCGTTGAGGGCCAGGCTGTGGTTTTGCGTAAAGGCCCGTCGGAGGATCTGGTCCTGCCAGTCGGTGTTCACGTTGCGGTCGTAGACGTAGTCGGGCCGGTTGTTTTCGTCCTGGAAGCGGATGAACTCGGCCGCGTCGAGCAGGTCGATCTTGTTGGCCACCGTGGAGAGCCCGAAGTAGTTGGAATAGGACAACCCGGGCCGCTTGGCCGACCCCTTCCGGGTGGTGATGATCACCACCCCGTTCGCCCCGCGGCTGCCGTAGATGGCCGTGGCGGAAGCGTCCTTGAGCACGTCAACCGACTCAATGTCGGCCGGATTGATGAAGTTGAGGGGGTTGAGCGGGGCGTTGGACCCGAAGCCCACGTTGGGCGTGCTCGTGTTGATGGTCGAGTTGTCGAGGGGCACGCCATCCACCACGAACAGCGGCGAATTGCCGCTCCGGATGGAGCCCGGCCCCCGGACAATCACCGTTTGGTTGGCCCCGGGCTCGCCGGTGTTGCCCGTCACGTTGACGCCGGCCAGCTTTCCCTGGATGAGTTGCTCGGGCGAGGTGATGACCCCACGGTTGAAATCCCCGGCGTTTACCGAACCAATGGCTCCCGTCACGTCGGAGCG
Organism: Cytophagales bacterium; assembly: GCA_014379925.1. Classification (GTDB taxonomy): domain Bacteria; phylum Bacteroidota; class Bacteroidia; order Cytophagales; family ES-bin-26; genus ES-bin-26. Next base: position 4,646 of record JACMKY010000393.1, read on the forward strand.
CTGCCGGGTTCCGTAGCCGACCACCACCACTTCTTTGAGGGCCCGCACGTCGGTTTGCAAGGTCACGTCGAGGACCGATCGCGTGCCCACGGCGACTTCCTGGGTGACGTACCCGATGAAGCTGAACGCCAGAACCGCGCTTCGGTCGGGCACCGCGATGGCGTATGCCCCGTTGCCGTCCGTGGCGGTACCGGTCCCCGAAGATCCTTTCAGGAGTACGTTGACGCCCGGCAAAGGCTGGCCGCTTTCGTCGGTTACTTTTCCGGTGACGTTTTCGACCATTGAGTGACCGGGCCTTTCGGCGTAGAGAAACGGCGTGGCCGTCCATTGCAAAGCGAAGACCAGGACCACCCGCTTCCACGCGGACACTTTATTTTTTGGCAGTAAACTCATTGTGAATGGTTTTTAAAGTAGTTAGTGCGGTGGAAAGGGGCAGGCTTGCTCCGGTCGGGTGGATTCCGCGGCACGGTCCGGATGCCCCGCTGAACTTTTCCTCCGATCACGGAATACCGGTGCCGGCACGGATTTTCAAGGTCAAGCTTCTCTTAAACGGAAGGCCATCCGTCAGTCGGAGCGGTTGGACGGTGATTCCCATTACCGGCATACCTTCAGTGGTTTTAACGAGCCAAAGGTCCGGCCCAATCGTTAGCATTGAATGAGATCTTGGCTAAATAACGATTAGGCAAACCGTTCGATCGCCGGTCAAAACCGGCTTATTGATTGCTTTGACCGGCGTGGGCGGGCGTTTTGCCCAGTACCAACTGACCGGTTAGGGGGTTGCCCAACGGGAGGCCGCATTTAGAAGGTTAAAAATCTCGTTACTTTTGACCCGGTTCGGTTTTCGACCCAGTGCGGTTTGCCGCCTCCGATCCGTCCGTTGAATGCAGTCCCCGCCGCAAAAATTGCCGTAATTGCCGCAGAAGCCCTCACCCAATAGGAAGAAATTGGGGAAAAACAGTAGCTTTGTCCTTGGCAGGCAAACATCCCTTCATCAAACAAGCAATGGTCACCAAACCAAAGCGGTATGGTTACCCCCTTGTTTCCAACGCCTGGTGAGCGTCTTCCGGGAACTCCGGAAGAAATCCCTGGTAACCCTTGGAAGACTCCTTCCTCCAGCCTCCTTTTTGTTATTGAGCGGGCAATCCCTGATATTTGATTTCAACCAGTAGAAAAATGTCCGTAACGGGTACTTCCAATGGGTAAAGTCATCGCGATCGCCAATCAAAAAGGCGGAGTAGGCAAAACCACCACGACCATCAACCTCGCCGCCAGTCTGGCCGCCCTGGAATTCAAGACGCTGATCGTCGACGCCGATCCGCAGGCCAACTCCACGTCGGGGTTGGGTTTCAACCCCAAGGAAATCGAAAACAGCATCTACGAATGCATGGTAGACGGGGTGCAAGCCAAGGACATCATCATTCACTCCGACCTGGACAACCTGGACCTGCTGCCTTCGCACATCGACCTGGTGGGGGCCGAGATCGAGATGATCAACCTCAAGAACCGGGAGGAAAAGATGAAGGACGCCCTCAGGGGCATCAAAGACAATTACGACTTCGTCATCGTGGACTGCTCCCCTTCGCTGGGCCTGATTACCATCAACAGCCTGACGGCTTCCGACTCGGTAATCATTCCGGTGCAGTGCGAGTACTTTGCTTTGGAGGGATTGGGCAAGCTGCTCAACACGATCAAGATTATCCAGTCCAGGCTCAATACCAACCTGGAAATTGAGGGCATTCTGCTCACCATGTATGACTTACGCGTGCGCCTTTCCAATCAGGTGGTCAACGAAGTCACCACCCACTTCCAGCAGATGGTTTTCAACACCATCATTCCGCGCAACGTGCGGTTGAGCGAATCACCCAGTTTCGGGGTGCCCGTCATTGCCCACGATGCCGACAGCAAGGGAGCCATCAGCTACCTGAACCTGGCGCGGGAGATTCTGGTGAAAAACGGCCTGACGCAACCTAGTTAACGATCTTATATGACCAATACACCGATGAACAGCAGCAACAACAAGCTTTCCAAGAAACGGAATGCCCTGGGAAGGGGACTGGGCGCGTTGCTACACGATTCCAATCTGGTCAACAACGATCACCTCAACCCGATGGAGACCTACGGGGCGATGAACGAAATCGACGTGAATACCATTGAAGTCAACCCCTACCAGCCGCGCGCGTACTTCGACACCGAAGCCCTGCACGAACTGGCCGAATCCATCAAGGCGCAGGGCATCATCCAACCCATCACCGTCCGCCAGCTCAACCGCGACCAATACCAGCTCATCTCGGGCGAACGACGCCTGCAAGCCTCCAAGATCGCGGGCCTCAAATTCATTCCGGCCTACGTGCGCCTGGCCAACGACCAGCAGATGCTGGAGATGGCGCTCATCGAGAACATCCAGCGCGAAAACCTCAACGCCATCGAAATCGCCCTCAGCTACCAGCGCCTCATCAGCGAGTGTAGCCTCAAGCAGGAGGAACTGGGTGACCGCGTGGGCAAGAACCGCACCACCGTCAACAACTACATTCGCCTGCTGCGGCTTCCGCCCGTAATCCAGGCCGCCCTGCGCGACAACAAAATCAGCATGGGCCACGCCCGCGCCATCATCAACATCGAAAACATTGAAACCAAACTCGTCCTCTTCAGGAAAATCGTCGAAGACGACTGGTCGGTGCGGAAGGTGGAGGAAGCCGTGCGCCAACTGGCCGCCGGCAACGGCGGGTCACTTGAAAAAGAAAAAAAGGAAAGTCCCGCCGCCCGCCCCGGCTTTAACGAGCTGCAATCCCAGCTCTCCTCGCATTTCGGCACGAAAATCGTGATCAGAACGGATGAAAAAAGCAAGGGAGAAATCAAGATTCCGTTCGCCTCGGAAGAAGACCTGAACCGGATTCTCGAGCTCCTCAAGCTGTAAACCTCCGTTCTTTATGCCTTGGAAATTCCCGTTGTCCCTGCTCGCGGGGGGCCTGCTCGTAGTCGCCCTGCCGACCGCCAACGCGCAAACCCCGCCCGCACCCCGTCCGACGGGGGATTCCGTTCGGACTTCCTCCCCCGCCCCGATCACAACGCCCGCGCTGGCACTGGCTGACACGCTGTTGCGCCCGAACGAAAAAAAGAAAAGGTCTCCCCGCAAGGCGACGTTGCTCTCCCTGGCGCTGCCGGGCGCGGGGCAGGCCTACAACCGCAGTTACTGGAAAATGCCCATTATCTACGGCGGGTTTGCCTTGTTCGGCTACCTTGCAATCAATTACAATGGCCAGTACCGCGAGTTCAAGGATGGATACGTGCGCAAAGTGAACAACCCGACCGCGGTGATTAACTTGCAAAATGTTTCTAACTTATCCAGGGAGAAGCTCAAACAAGGCTGGGATTTGTACGAGCGGTACTACAC
>JACMKY010000394.1 GCA_014379925.1 Cytophagales bacterium
GTTACAGGTTACAGGTTACAGGTTATAGGTTATAGGTTATAGGTTATAGGTTATAGGTTACAGGTTGACAAAGTTACAGGGTGGCAACCGCAATTGCTAACCAGCCATTCTTCATCAACGCAGCCCATCCATTAACAACCCTACCAATCTAACTCGTAACCTGCAACCTGCAACCTGCAACCTGTAACCTGCAACCCTCTCTTCACACTCTTTCAAACACCAGCCGGTAGTGCTCCATGGTTTCGCGCTCGAAACACACGCGGTTGGGGCTCACCCGGAAGACGGCGATCAGGTCCCGGAACGACTTGTGGGTAAGGAAGCGGGGTATCAGCGAAAGGTAAAGGGCGTATTTTTCGGGGTTGAATTGGCGGAAGCGCCGGCGCCACTGCCCGATGGTTTCGATGTAATCGAGGCGGCCGCTGCTCTGGGAGACGAGTTTGAAGCAGGGGGCGGCGTTGCGAATGACCTGCTCGGCGCCGTAGGGCAGCCACGAACCGGGAAACTGGGCGATCATCAGCGCCAGCGCGTAGGCATCGGATTGCTTATCGGCCGCCAGGCTGATGTCCTCGTAGGGGATCATGTTCCGGCCGAATACCATGGTTTGCGCGTAGAAGCGGCCCCCCACGGGCAGCAGGTCGGCGAGGTTGCGGAAAAAGCGGGCGTACACTTCATCCTGCCGGCCGGCCTTCCACTCCTCCACCGAACAGAAATGTTCCATTCCCCCGATGCACGTGATGGCGTCGAAAGTACCGTAGTGTTCCGGCCGGATTTGGCGGCAATCCATCACCTCCACGCGCAGGCCGTTCTGCTGGCAGGCGGCGGCTTGCCCCTTCGAGAGGGTTACCCCCCGTCCTTCCGCGCCGCGCCCTTTGATGTAGGTGAGAAAAGGCCCCCAACCGCACGCCATGTCGAGCACTTTGGAACCCGGGCCGACGCGGAGGCTGTCGGCGATGAAGGCGTGCTTTTGCCGCTGGGCCTCTTCGAGGGAAAGGCGGAAGTCGCCGTTGTAGAGAGCCCCGCTGTAATCGCCGGTTTCGCCCACGCTGAGGCGGAAGATCTTGTCAATGGTGGTGTAGGTAAAGTCCAGGTCTTTCTGGTCGGCCACTGGTAAAACGGGTTTAGGTAGTAGGTTCTAAGCGAATAAAGGTCAGCGTACTGTTTTCAGCCGTCCCTGACCAGTGGGAAGCCTTTCCGGCCCGGCGGCCGTAAAAATAGAAAAACCAACGGAAATCACGCGCCTGCCCGCCCGGTTGGAAGAAAAATTCCGCTGGGCGGCACTCCGCTGGGCGGCATTCCGCTTCCCGCAACGGTGGGCGGCACTCCGTTTTACTTTACTGGGGTAGCCGGGTGGCCCACGTAGCCGAACAGGGCGCGGTTCTTGACAATCTGCGCCACTTCCGCGGGTACCCGGTCTTCCCAGCCGGTTTCGCCCGCTTTGATGGCCGCCAGCACGTCGTCGGAAACGATGGGCAACAGGCTCGCGTCGAAGTCGGTGAGGTCTTCCAGCTTGTCGTTGACGATCAGGTAGCGGTACAGGTCAACCAGGTTGGGGGGGAGCTGGAACTTCTGGCAGCTCTTGATTTCGCCGGTTTCGGGGTCGAGGGCCGGGTAGACGAACAGTTTGACCTTGCGGCTGAAGAGCGTGGCGAACGACTCGAGGATGCCGCCCGGCAGCGATTCGTAGTACTTCTCCTCAAAAATCCACTCCAGGTTGTTGATGCCCAGGATGAGGCCGATCTTGAGTTTGGTCAGGCTCGAAAAGTAAGCCACCAACTTGTAGTATTCCTGGTAGTTGGAAATCAGTACCGTCTGGCCCAGCGAGCAGAGAATATCAACCCGGTCCAGGAAATCCTTTTCGTCGATCTCGTCGCCCGTCCGCAGGTTGCTCAGGGTCAGCTCCGAGAGCACCACCACCCGGCTGGGGTCCACGTCGGGCTCCTGCAAAAACTGCTCGTGGCCCTTCTGCAGCATGTCCACGCTCACGCGCGTCACCGGCCGGAACCGGCCGCGCAGGGCCAGGATGTGTTTCTTGTACAAGGCCTCCGAAGGTTGCAGCACGTTGCCGTCCGGATCGAAGAGGGCGGCGTTGGTGAAGCCGTTCTTGACCAGCAGCAGACTCAGCAGGCGGTTGTCCACGTGCGGGAAGTCCGGCCCGGTGATGCGGATCATGTCGATTTCGATGTTGTCGGGCGAGAGCTCGTCCATCAGCGACTTGAGAAGCGTTTCGGGCGAGTGGGGAAAGTAGAAACAGGCGTAGATCAGGTTTACCCCGATCACCCCGAGCGCCTGCTGCTGCAGCAGGCTGGTGTTGTCGTGCATCCGCACGTGGATGACCGCGTCGTTATAGGGACCGCGCGGGGTGAGCTGGAAGCGCAGGCCAATCCAGCCGTGGGCGGCGTTGGTTTTCTGGTAGTTGAGGGTGACGACCGTGTTGGCGAAGGCGAAGAAGGTCGTGTCGGCACCCCGTTTTTCGGCCAGCCGCACCTCCACCAGGTTGTATTCGCGGTTGAGCATCTTGATCAGCCGCGACTCGACCACGTAGCGGCCGCTTTCTTCCACTCCGTAGATGGCATCGCTGAAGGTGGTGTCGTAGGCGGAAATGGTCTTGGCAATGGTGCCCGACGCGCCGCCCGCCTTGAAGAACAGGGAGGCCGCCTCCTGGCCGGCGCCGATCTCGGCGAAGGAACCGTATATTTTCCGGCTGAGGTTGATTTTGAGGGCTTTCTGCCGTGCTCCCAACAGTTGATCTAACATAGCTGCAAAGGGATTTCGTGAAAAAGTTCTTGAAGCGGATCGGGACCGAAAGCCAACCGGCGTTTTCTTTCCCGGTTGCATTGCCCGGGAAGCGGAAAGCAGGGGCTCGGGTTTCGGGCGGATGAAGCAAGGCAAATGACCGCCGAAAGATACGAAAAGATCGCGGACGTGGACAAGCACCGACGGCGCAAATCACGACGGCCCGGCGCGAAAGACCACGCCGGTAGCCGCCATCCTTCGGGCCCGTGGTTGGGTTGCCGCCGTAAAAAAAAGTACGGGCCAGGCTTTTATTTTAACGAATGTTCAATAAATTGCCTCCCTTTCCTCACTGGCCCTGCCCATTCAGAAAATCACCAAGGAAGAGATTGTACGAAGGGCCACCGACGTGTTCCGGCGGAAGGGCTACTACGACACCAGCATGGCGGATTTGTCGGCGGCCTGCGGCATCCGCAACGCGCATTTTTACTACTACTTCAAGAACAAAGAAGCCCTGATGGCGGAAGTGCTCCGGTCCGTCCAGCAGTTCACCGCCGAACGCCTGCAGCGTTACGCCCACGACGAAAGCCGCCCGCCCCGGGAGCGGCTGGCGCGGATTACCCGGTTTTTCGAGCGACTCTACGCCCACGCCACCGACCCGCCGGACGCCACCGCGTCCCCACCGGCAGTTTCCACCGGTGGAGCAGCATCCACTGGGGCAGTAGCCGGGGGATGCATTATGGCCAATACCACGCTGGAAACCGCCTCGGTTCCGGGCGAATTTACGCCAGTGCTCAAGACCTTTTTCGAGACCTGGGTGGCGGCCCTCCAGCACCTCTACCGGACCAAGTACCCCGAGGCCGAAGCCCTCGAACTGGCCGAAGCGACCGTGCAGGACATTGAAGGGGGCTTGATGCTGATGAAACTTTACCGGGATAAAAAATACCTGCTCAACGCCCTGAAACGCTCCGAAAAACGGCTCGATTAGGCTATTGACGACGGAAGCGCAATTGCCGGTAAGCCGACGGATGAATGAAACATGGGCAGTCAAATTTTTACGTAGCCCACGACTGGTGATTTACGACTACTCATGACTGAAAAAACGGCTTTGGTGGTGGAGGGTGGCGGAATGCGGGGCGTGTATCCGGCCGGGGTGCTGGACGCTTTTCTGCTGGCCGGTTTCAACCCGTTCGATCTCTACATCGGCGTTTCGTCAGGAACGCCCAAC
>JACMKY010000395.1 GCA_014379925.1 Cytophagales bacterium
ACCCCGTAGGCGGCCCGGAATTACCTGCAAGCAATGCCCGCCCGGGTGATTTGCCTGACTTGCGGACCGGAGGGGGTCTGGTACAAAGGCCTGGGAACCGAGTGGCACCACGCCCCCGCCCAACCGGTGGAGGTGAAGGATGCCACCGGTGCCGGCGATGCTTTCTGGGCCGGTTTCCTCACGTACTGGATGCGGCAGCAACCGCTGGACAGTTGCGTGCGAAACGGAATCGCAACCGCGGCCCAGCGACTGGAAGGGAAGATCTGAGCAGTTAACTTCCGGCGGTGAACGCTTGCGAAGATGCCCGCATTCGCTTACTTTGGCTGGCTGATACGGGCTATTTCGGCTCCTGATACACTTATGGAAGAGAACCGCCCCGTGCTGACGGAGCAACCGGAACCAAGAAAGAAGCTGGGCCTCCTGCAAATCGTGGTGATTGTCCTCTCCATCTACGTGCTGCTGGCGTTGCTGGTCGATACGTTCTTCAAACTTCCGCCGGAAATATCCCGCATCCTCAGCATCGTCGACGACGCCATCTGTTTCGTGTTTCTCTTCGAATTCTGCGGGCGGTTTTACCAGGCCGAAAACAAGTTGAAGTTCATGCAATGGGGCTGGATTGACCTGCTTTCGAGCATTCCCACCTTCGATTACCTGCGGGCGGGCCGACTGTGGCGGTTGATCCGGCTGGTGCGGATCCTGCGGGCTTTCCGTTCCACCAAACTGTTGATGGGTCACCTGTTCAGCAACCGCACGCAGGGCACCTTCACTTCCGTCACCATCATCGCCGTGCTGATGGTAATCTTCTCGTCCATTGCCATTCTGAACGTGGAAGACGACCCCAACAGCAACATCAAAACCGCCGAAGACGCCCTGTGGTGGGCCTTCGTCACCATCACCACCGTGGGCTACGGCGACCGCTACCCGGTTACCACGGAAGGCCGGTTGATTGCCGCGGTGCTCATGGTGGTGGGGGTGGGCCTGTTCGGAGTCTTCACCGGGTTCGTTGCGTCCTGGTTCATGGGCGACAAAAAAAACTGAACCGCCGCCGGACAAGCCATCTTTCATTTCCTCCGTCGAAAGCGAGGGAGGAGCGGCTGGGGTGGGGAGCGGGCCAATCCGATTCCTCCGGTCGCCGAATAATAACGCGGATTGTTTTGCGCTTCTTCTTTAGATTAGTAATTTTCCCCCGTCGAAAACCGGCTCCGAACCGAATCGCCCCCCAACCGGTACCACAACGGCTGGGGCCCCGTGTGCAACCGCTGATTCCATGTCCATAGCCCACAAGAGAACCAAGATCGTCGCCACCGTAGGCCCCGCCTGCAACAAAAAGGAACAACTGCTGGCCCTGGTCCACGCCGGTGTCGACGTGTTCCGGCTCAATTTTTCGCACGGCACGCACGAGGAACACGCCCGGGTGATCGGGTTCGTACGCGAACTCAACGAAGAACACAACCTCAACATTTGCCTTCTCCAGGATTTGCAGGGTCCCAAGATCCGTACCCGCGAGGTCGAAAACAACGGCGTGATGCTGGAGCGGGGCCAGCAGATCGTGCTCACCAACGAGAAAGTTCTCGGCACGGCGGCGCGCATCAGCACGACCTACTCTTCGATGTACCAGGACGTGAAGCCCGGCGACCGCGTGCTGCTCGACGACGGGAAGCTGGAACTGCGCGTGAAGCGCATCGACGGCACCGACGTGGTGGCCGAAGTGGTGTACGGAGGCCTGCTGAAATCGAAGAAGGGCATGAACCTGCCCAACACCCTCATTTCTACCCCCGCCCTGACCGAGAAGGACCGCGAAGACCTGATGTTCGGCTTGCAGCACAACGTGGAGTGGGTGGCCCTTTCCTTCGTGCGCACGGCCGCCGAAATGCTCGAAGTAAAAGAAATCATCCGGGCGCAGGGCAAGGACGCCCGGGTCATTGCCAAAATCGAGAAACCGGAAGCGATCACCAACATGGACGCCATCATCGAGGCCTCCGACGGGTTGATGGTGGCGCGGGGCGACCTGGGCGTGGAGATCGTGGCCGAAGAAGTGCCGATGGTACAAAAAACCCTGGTGCTCAAGTGCAACCGCGCCGCCAAGCCAGTCATCATCGCCACCCAGATGATGGAAAGCATGATCACCAGTCCGCGGCCTACCCGCGCCGAAACCAACGACATCGCCAATTCGGTCATCGACGGGGCCGATGCCGTGATGCTGAGCGCCGAAACCGCCTCCGGCGCGTATCCCGTGCTGACGGTGGAGAGCATGGCCCGCACGGTGCGGCTGGTGGAGGAGCAGGCCGATATTTATTACAAGAACCACAACATCGAACAACCCACCCAGCACCTCCACAACGACAAGGTGGTGGTGAGCGCCTGCCGCCTCGCCCGCGACACCAACGCCAAAGCCATCGTGGGAATGACCCGCTCGGGCTACACCGCCTTCCGCCTGTCGAGCCACCGTCCGAAGTCGCTGATCTACGTTTTCACCAGCAACGCCCGGTTGCTGAACACCGTCGGCCTGCTCTGGGGCGTGCAAGCCTATCCGTACGACAAGATGACCTCCACGGAAGAAACCTTCAAGGATGTAAGGGACCTGCTGATTGAGAAGGGACACTTGACCAAGGGCGACGTGTTCATCAGCACCGCCGGCATGCCCTTCAACCAGGAACAGCGCACCAACACCGTCAAGCTGGACCTGGTGGAGTGACGGTGAGGAAAAAAGGGAAGCTAGGAAAGCGGACCGGAGACTGGCAAAAGGAAGCGGTAAGCAAATGAATGCGGTGGGCGATCAACGACGGGATAGGCTTCCGCTTATTTTTCCGGCCAACCCACGCCACCTGTCAACTCACTTTTCTTCAATCTCCTGGTCTCCGGTCTCCCTTCCGGCGGCACTCTCGCTTTCACCGGTCTCCGGTCCCCGCAGCGGTTCCGCTTCCTCGGCTTTCTTCTCGAATATTTCCGGGAGATGGGAAATCAAGGTATTGTACCAGGTGATGATTTTTTTCATGTCCGAGAGATACACCCGGTCGCGGTCGTAATCGGGAACAATTTCCGCGAAAAAACCGGCTACTGCGGTCTCGGAGGCAGTTTTAGGGTTGATCTCCAGGGGTTTACCGTATTTCTCGTGGATGGCCGACAGCACGTCGGCCAGTGCCGTGGCACCTTCCTTGCTGTCGGTATACACCGAAATCTCCTTCAGGATGGAAACCCGGCTGTTGGCACCCACCACTGAGCGACCCTTGGCTTCGTCCAGGCTTTCCACGATTACGCCCGAACGGGTGGGCTTGATGATCCGGAACAAGCCGCCTTTGCCCGAAATGTGGGCCACTTCCTTTAATAACTCCATTAATGGGATTGCGTGATCGAGTAAGTATTCAGTTGGCAGTTGGCAGTTGGCAGTTGGCAGTTGGCAGTTGGCAGTTGGCAAGGAAAGTTGAACTGGCAAGGTAAGAGAAAGAACAATCACGCCATCACAAAGGCAGCTTTCCTTTTAATTTTTTGATTGCCTATTGCCACCTGCCAACTGTGCTTCGACCGCAGCGGCGGACCGCTTCGCTCAGCATGACGATTGCCTACTGAATACTGAATACTGAATACTGAATACTGAATACTGAATACTTACTCGATCACGCAATCCCATTAATGGAGTTATTAAAGGAAGTGGCC
>JACMKY010000396.1 GCA_014379925.1 Cytophagales bacterium
GAGTTTATGAGTTTATGAGTTTATGAGTGGTCGTTTTTAGCCATTCGTTATCAGGGACCAGGCCCTGATAACGGATGATTGCACGGGCTTCCCTGGAAAACTTTCAACCAGGTCCTTCCTCCGTCAGGATGACAGGGCGGGACGATGCCGAAACGGAACCGTCCAATCCATAACCTGTAACCTGTCAACGTGTAACCTGTAACCTGTAACCTGTCAACCTGCACTCCCCCTCACGCGAAATACGTGCTGATGCTGATCAGGTCGGCGAAGACGCCGGTGGCGGTGACTTCCGCGCCCGCGCCGGGACCTTTCACGACCAGTGGCCTTTCCCGGTAGCGTTCGGTGGTGAAGGAGATGATGTTGTCGCTGCCGGAGAGGAAGAAGAACGGGTGCTGCTGGTCGACGGCGTGGAGCTGCACCACCGCCTTGCCGTCTTCCAGGGAGGCGATGAAGCGGAGCACCTTGCCCTGCGCTTCGGCTTCGACCAGCATCCGGTCGAAGACGGCGTCGGATTTTTCCAGTTCGTCGAAGAAATCGGCAATGGTGTTGGCTTTCAAGCAGTTGTCGGGCAGGATCTGTTGCACCTGCACGTCGGAGAGTTCGAGCGGCAGGCCCACCTCGCGGGCCAGGATCAGGATCTTGCGGGCCACGTCGGTGCCGCTCAGGTCGTCGCGGGGGTCGGGTTCGGTGTAGCCCTTTTCCTTGGCCAGCCTCACCACGTCCACGAAGCGTTTTCCCCGCTGGAAGGTGTTGAAGATGAACGACAAGGTGCCGGAGAGGATGGCTTCGATCTTCAGAAAAGTGTCGCCGCTGTTGATCAGACCCTGCAGCGTGTTGATGACGGGCAGCCCGGCCCCCACGTTGGTCTCGTAGAGAAACTTGACGCCGTGCCGGAGGGCCGCTTTCCGCAACCGCAGGTATTCCGGATAGCCCGACGAGTTGGCGATCTTGTTGGGGGTGACGATGGAGATGCTGGCGTCGAGGATGGCCTGGTAGTGGTGCGGCACTTCCTGGCTCGAGGTGCAATCCACGAACACGCTGTTGGGCAGGTTGTTGGCTTTCATCCGTTCGAGGAAGCCGGGCAGGCTGGTTTTCTGCTCGGAAGCCATCAGGTCCTCTTTCCAACTGGTAAGTCCGAATCCCGCCGGGTTGAACTGCATCTTGCGGCTGTTGGCCAGCCCAACCACGTTGATCCGGATGGCTTTCTCGCTCTGTAAATATTGTCGTTGCGCGTGGATCTGCCGCAGCAGCGTGCCACCGATCAGGCCCGTGCCCACGATGAAGAGGTTGAGCGTTCGCACGTTGGAAAGGAAGAACGCTTCGTGCACGGCCCGCAACGCCTTCGACAGGTCGCTCTGGTTGATGACCACCGAGATGTTGAGTTCCGAGGAGCCCTGCGCGGTGGCCACCACGTTGATGCCATTTTTGCCCAGCGACGTGAAGAGTTTGCCGGCAATGCCGGCGGTTTTTTTCATGTTTTCCCCCACGATGGCCAGGATGGACAAGTCCCCTTCGATGAGCACCTGGTCGATCTTCCGGGCGCCGATCTCCGCTTCGAATTCGCCCTCTACCAGTCGTTTTACCTCGTCGGCGTATTTGGGGTCGATGGCAAAGCAGATGGAATGTTCCGAGGAAGCCTGCGAAATCAGGATGACACTGATCCGGTGGGTGGCCAGTACCGTGAATAGCCGCGCCGACACGCCCGCTACGCCAACCATGCCACTGCCCTGCACGTTGACCAACGCAATGGACTCGATGGATGAAATGCCGGTGATGCTGAAGCCGTTGCGCTGCCCCCGCTGGCTGATCAGCGTTCCCCCGAACGACGGATCGAAGCTGTTGAGGATGCGGATCGGAATGCCGGTGCTGAAGGCGGGTTGCAGACTGGGCGGATGAATCACCTTCGCCCCGAAGTGCGACATTTCCATCGCCTCCACGTAGGAAAGGGTAGGCAGGGTGAAGGCGTCGGGTACTTTGCGGGGGTCGGCGGTCATGATGCCGTCCACGTCGGTCCAGATCTCAATTTCCTCCGCTCCCAGCGCCGCCCCGAAAATGGAACCCGTGTAGTCCGAGCCACCCCGGCCCAGCGTGGTCGTCTCGCCCTGGTCGGTGGAGGCGATGAAGCCGGTGATGAGCACCAGCCCCCGGTTTTCCCGGAAGTAGTCGCGGATGTTGCGGTTGGTCCGCTCGAAGTCCACGCGGGCGGTGCCGAAGTTGGCGTCCGTCTTGATCAGCTCGCGGGCATCGCAGTACACGGCGTCCGCTCGGTTACGCGCCGGGTGGCCGTCCGGCGGACGGTCCGTCGCTACCGGACCGCCCAGGCGGATGCATTCGTAGAGGAGGCGGGTGGAGAGCCGTTCGCCGAAGCTCATAACCAGGTCCAACGTGCGGGGCGAGAGTTCGCGGATGAGAAAAACCCCGCGCAGGAGGTCTTCCAGTTCATTGAACAGGCTTCGGATGCCGGCGAACACGCTGCTCTGGGCTTTCACCTCGATCAGCGTCCGGACGACGGCAAAGTGCTTTTCTTCCACCCCGCTGACGAGCGAAAGGTAGCTCTCGTCGCCGCCCGCCGCGCGGTGACCGCTTTCGATCAGTTGGTTGGTTACGCCGCCCATTGCTGAGAATACCACCGCGATTTCCTGGCCGGCTGCTCGTTTTCTGGATAAAATGTCGATGACCCGCCGGATGTTTTCGGCGGAGCCTACCGAGGTGCCCCCGAATTTGAGTACTTTCATGCTGAAGAACGAGAAAACACCCGTCGCGGCCCGGGGTCCCGTAATCGGTCCGGCAATGGATTCCGTAATCGGTCCTGTAATCGGCCGACGGGTGCCAAACGCGCCGATGAACCGTCCGGTTGCGGGACCAAGGCTTCCAAGGAGTTTCGGGTGAATTATTAAGCGGCCAAAGATAGAGAATTGACGAAGAACGGCGAGGAATTGCGCCAAATACGTTTGGGATACCGGGGGGGACCGCTGATCGGACGGAGGTTGACCGTTGGCCAGATGAGAAAATATGGATCCGCCGTAGTTCGGCGAATGCGCTACTTGCCTTGCTCCCGAATCAGCTTCTTGACAAAATCTAACTGATCATCGGTGTTCTTCAGCAAGTTATCGAGCGTGAATGATACCGTATGGTTTGGCATCGTGCCACGGCCCTTTTGGTGAGGTTCACCAACGGCATTGTCGTAATAAACCAGCGGTGTGGTCACCTCGATCCCGGAATGAGGCAGCTTGAGATTAATGAAGCTGCCACCATTGCCGCCTTCGTAGGCTCCGCCCGATTCTTCGCCGACCAATACACCTACCCGGTTGGCGTGGGCAACCGCCAGAAACTCGGAGGTAGTCGAGCCACTGTGGCCATTCATCAGAATGTACACCTGTCCCCTGAACCGGTTGGGTTTGGGGAATTGTGGTCTTAACTCCCGGCTGTCGTCGTCTTCCTTCTCGGTAAACGTACCGTCCTTCTCCGGGATAAGCTGCTGTTTGACTGTCTTCAAAATGGCCGCCGGAAGGTCCGAAAACTGCAGGAATTCAGAACTGTCTGTAACGGTATGAAGGCGGGTATAGTAGCGAACGGCCGAATCTGATTTCATCAGGTACGTGAACAATTCTACACCCTGAATGTCCCAGCCGCCGGAGTTATTCCGGACGTCGAGGATGAGGTGCTGCGTTTGTTTCTTGGCCATCTTGGCCAGACTCTCATCCATGAAACCCCGGAACCGGGCGGCGGCCTGTTCGGCGTCAGAAGCGCCTTCTCCCGAGAAGCTATCCAGCCGCAGGTAAGCCGTTCGGGCCACGTCGTCCAGAAACGACAGCCGCCAGGTTTTTTTTGGTCGTTTCTTATCGTACCAGGCCAGCATCTGCTTATTGACGGGATTTTTCACTAAAGCCTTCGCCGACTCGGCGTAGGGTTGGCCCGGTACGTTAACCTGTACGGTGTCGCCCCGCAGGTTCCTCAATGTAAGCTGATACGTATCCGGCCGGTCGATGAACCAATAGTAAAACGCGGGAAATAAGTGCAATCGCAGGGCTGCATCTTTGGCAGTCTGGATATAGCCATCGTCCCAATGGTACCGGTACAGCGTCTGCCGGATCTGCGCCATGCTTTGTCCGTTGATGCTCAAAAACTCAAAGCCGGGTTCTACTGTTTGGTCGTTGGTGCCATTGAACCAAACGTAGGACCGATTTTGGATCTGGATCATGAGGAGCGGCAACGCTTTCCAATTGCTCAGGTATTGCTTCTGCCACTCTTTGGTTGGAACCGCGTGGGTGTGGGCACAACGAACGTCAGCGATGAGCGCGGCTATGCTACGAAAAAAATCATAGAAGGGCAACGGTCGGTCCAATGTAGCGGCCAGGCTGTCCAGTTTGGCTTGCATAATCACTTTGGGCGTGTAGCGATACAGACCCGGGTGCGTTTCTTCCAGCAACCGACGCAGGTATCGGAAGTCGGCTTGCATATCGGCGGGTTGGAGGAATTTGGTTTGCAGGGTATCCGTTCCCGGCTGGGCATTGCCCAAAAGAGAAGCCAACAGCAGTAGGCAAAGGAGGGTTTTCATGGTAGCCGTTTTTGTCCCGAAGTAGGCTCGGAACGGCGTCATTGTCTACTCAAATCCGGATTTGAGCGGTGTTTTTTCCGGTTGTCCCGCGTATTCCTTCGGCGTCACGCCCGTCATCTGCCGGAAAGCCCGCTGAAACGTCGCCTGGGAGTTGAAGCCGCACGCAAAGGCGATACCCGTCAGGGTCAGGTGTCCGTTGGCCGGGTTGGTCAATTGTTGTTTGACGGCTTCGATGCGGTACCCGTTCACGAACGCACTGAAACTCTTTTGCAGGTGTTGGTTTATGACCAACGAAACCGTTTTGGGGGGTAGCTGCACGTGCCGACTGACCTTCTCGACGGTGAGTTCCGGGTCGAGGTACAGCTTGTCGGTTTGCATGGCGTTCGTCAGCAAACGAACGGCCTTTTCGACGGTTTCGGCGGAGATGAACGCCGCACTGACTTTGCGGACCACGGCGGCGACCGGGCTGTTTCGGGCGTGTAGGTAACCTTTCAGCCCCAGCCAGTAGATCAGGATGGCGATGGGAATGTAAACCGGGTACCAACCCAACCGATCCAGCAAAGGGCCGCGCCAGCCCGGTACGATGTAAGGCACCATAAACAACAACCATATTGTCTGAAAAATCAGAAAGGCATTGATAAACTGCCGAAGCCATCGGCGACGCTGCTGTCCGGCTTCGGAATCCGGTGCGGCAGGTGGTAGTTGCCCAAACAGGCGCTTGGTCAGAAATAAATAGAACGTCACCGACAGCCAGCGGGGAATGTCTACGTAGGCGTTGTACTCATCCATCACATTTCCCCAAGCCGGCCCTTCTTCCGGCCGAAAGAAACCGAGCAGGGCTCCGCCGATGAAAATCCAGCCCATCAGGTTGGCTCCCCAATCGAGCACGACCGGATAGAATTGCAGCCGTTCGGTTCGGCCAATCCTGAACGCCGGATCGAGTACGGATTTGGTGTAAAAGAGAATGAGTGGTCCCAGTGGCATCACCATAATCAAGGGTAATAATTCCAGCGCGTGGCTCATCCAGCGATTGGTGACCGGTATGCCCACGGCCAGACTCATCAGCGCCAGCAAGCCGATCAGTGCCCCCAGCAGTCGGTTTGATAGACGGTTACCTTTCCGGTTAAACCACAGCAGCGACGCCAGAATAAA
>JACMKY010000397.1 GCA_014379925.1 Cytophagales bacterium
GCAGGTTGCAGGTTAAGAGGGTTAGAAAGATCGGCTGTTTGAGATGCCTAAGACAGGAGATATCCAGGTTAACGATTCTTGGTTTTAACAACAAAACGGTTCATCAACCAAAAACCAACCCTTCCAACCTGCAACCTGCAACCTGTAACCCTCACTTCCCCCCGCTGACCAGCAGCACGCCCGCCAGCACCATGGCCGTTCCGAAGATTTCGTAGCCCGTCACTGCTTCACCGAGTACGAAAAAGCCCAGCGCGATGGTGGAGACCGGCCCGACGCTGGCAATGATGGAAGCGCGGCTGGCCCCGATGAGCTGAACGCCCTTGGAGACCATAAACGTGGGAATGACCGTGGAAAAGATGGCGATGGCCAGGGCCAGTCCGTAGACCGGCGGCGGAAACCCGAAAATGGACGTGGTGCGCGCCAACAGGTAATGCAGCATCACCGACAGGCAGGCGACCGTCATGGCGTAGGCGGTGAAGCGCACCGCCCCGAACCGGGGAATCAGGCGGCCACTGCCGACCAGGTAGACCGCGTAGGTGAAGGCACTGGCAAAGATGAGCAGCGACCCGAGCAACACGTTTCGTTGGGCCAGCAAGTCATCGTTGAGAAACACCACCAGAATGCCCAGGTACGTCAGCGCCAGGGCCCCGATTTCCCGCCGTCCGATGGACTTCCCGAAAAACAGGAACGAGAGCACCACCACCAGCGTCGGGTAGACGAACAGGATGAGCCGTTCCAGGCCCGCCGTCACGTACTGCAAGCCCAGAAAATCGAGCAGGCTGGCGGCGTAGTAGCCCAGTACGCCCAGCAAAGCCACGCGTCCGAAGTCGGCCGGGGTGGGCGCGGAGTTCGGCTGGTTTTTGTTGAATATCAGCGGGATAACTACGAAGAAAGGCAGGGAGAACACCATCCGCAGGAACAGCAGCGAAAGCGGATCGATCTGGTAGCGAAAGGCCAGCTTGATCATCACGGCTTTGGCCGAAAAGCAGATGGCCGCCACGAAGACGAGCAAAGCACCGGTGAAGGGGTTCAAGGGAACGGAAAAATCCGGTTGGTAATAAATAGTCAGCCGTCCGTTTTGGGCCAACCGCTTGGTGGATGGATTGCTAGAAATGACCAGGTGACGGCGCAGCCACTCCTACACCGTCGCCTTCTTTTCGGTGGATTTAATCTTGTCCAACTCGTTCCAGATGAGGGCACTGGCGCCCAGTACGGCCACGTTCTTGTCCATGATACCCGAGCGGAGCAGCTTGACTTTTCCCTTGTAGATGTTCATCAGGAAACCTTCGAGGTAGCGCTTGGTGGGGCCGAACAGGCTTTCGCCGGCGCGGGTGAGGCCGCCGAAGAGAATGATGGCTTCCGGGCTGGTGTGCGCCACGGCGTCGGCCAGCTTCATGGCCAGGATGCGACTGGTGTATTCAAAGGCTTCGAGGGCTATCTTGTCGCCGCGCAGGGCCGCTTCCGTGATCATTTCCGCCGACAGATCGTCGAAGCTTACCTGGCGCATTTCGCTGTCTTCGATGTAGTCGGCCAGCAGCTTGTACACCGTCCGGCGGATGCCCGTGGCCGAGACGTAAGTTTCCAGACACCCCCGCCGGCCGCAACCGCAGTACCGCCCGTTGACGTTGACCAGGGTGTGTCCCAGTTCCCCCGCGAAACCGTCGTGCCCGTACACCAGGTCACCGTTGACGACGATGCCGCTGCCCAATCCCGTGCCGAGGGTGATCATGATAAAGTTCTTCATGGTTTGCGCCACCCCGTACTTCATCTCTCCCAGGGCGGCCGCGTTGGCATCGTTGGTGATGACGATGGGTACGGGATAGTGTTTCCGCACCATGGCTACCAGCGGGGTTTCGTCGCCCCAGTCGAGGTTGGGTGGTTTTTCCACCGTTCCCCGGTAGTAGTTGGCGTTGGGCGCACCCATGCCGATGCCTTTCAAATCTACCTCCACCGGCAACTTCCTCCACAGCATTTGGATGGCTTGGTGCAGGTGCGCGATGAAGAACGGGGCGGGTTGCTCCGCGTGCGTGGGCACCGACGCTTCAGCCAGCATGTTGCCTTCCCGGTCCACGAATCCTAGTTTGGTGTTGGTGCCGCCGATGTCGATGCCCAGCGTAACCTCCAGTTTGCCCATGGTGATAGCGATGAATGGATGGTAGTGCGTTCGGGTCCTAAGGTAGGGATAAGAATTGATAGTTGATAGTTGATAGTGGATAGTGAAAAGGTAGGAGCAAAAGAAAAGATTGCGTTCGTAATGGTATGATTATTCTTATACTGCCTGTTCTTCCTTCACTATCCACTATCCTAGTTCGACTTCGCTCACTATGAC
>JACMKY010000398.1 GCA_014379925.1 Cytophagales bacterium
CACCCATTGGCGTTTCTTAGAAAAGCAGGTCGCCGACCAGCAACCACGTCCATCTTCCGATTTTGATTCCTTCCTTTTCCAATTTGCAACCTGCATTCTTCCCGTGAACCGAACCGAACTGCAATCCCTGGGCGAATTTGGGCTCATCCGCCGCATCAGTGCCGGCGTGACCCTGCAAAATCCCGAATCGGTGCGGGGCATTGGCGACGACGCGGCGGTGATGGACGTGGGGAGCCAGTACCTGTTGATTTCAACCGATATGCTCGTCGAAGGCGTTCACTTCGACCTGGGCTACGTGCCGCTGAAGCACCTGGGCTACAAGGCCGTGGCCGTCAACGTGTCAGACATTGCGGCCATGAACGGCATTCCCAAGCAGATTACCGTGGGCCTGGCCCTGAGCAACCGCTTTTCGGTGGAAGCCATCGACGAGCTGTACGAAGGCATCCGGGCGGCTTGCCACAGCTACCAGGTGGACCTGGTCGGCGGCGACACGACGGCCTCCCCCACCGGCCTGATTCTCTCCGTCAGTGTGACGGGACTGGTGGACAAGGACAAGGTGGCCTACCGAAATACCGCCCGCCCCAATGACGTGGTTTGCGTGACCGGCGACCTGGGTGCGGCCTACGTGGGCCTGCAACTGCTCGAGCGCGAAAAGCGGGTGTTCCTGGCCAACCCCGACATGCAACCCGAGTTGGTGGGCAAGGACTACCTGTTGCAGCGCCAGCTCCGCCCCGAAGCGCGCACCGATTTCATCCACGAGCTGCGCGAGCTGGGTGTCGTGCCCACGGCCATGATCGACGTCTCGGACGGATTGGCTTCCGAACTGCTGCACATTTGCACGCAATCGGGCGTGGGGGCCCGAATTATCGAGCAGAAAATCCCCATCGACGCGCTCACCTACGACAACGCCGTGGAACTCAACCTCGACCCCGTTACGTGCGCCCTCAACGGCGGGGAAGATTACGAATTGCTGTTCACCATCCGGCCGGGGGATTACGAGAAAATGAAGAACCACCCGGATGTGGCCTTCATCGGCTACCTGACCGACCAGCCCCAAACGGTAGAGCTGGTGACCGAAGCGGGCAACGCGTACCCGGTGAAAGCCCAAGGTTGGGAACACTTCTGATTGACGCTGGCAGGACTGGTTTTGCTAATCAACTGATTGTATGTACGAAATGGATTCAAACGTCGGTCAGGAACCTGATCTGGCGTTAGGCACCCCATCGGTGAGCAGCTTGGGGATCCACGGCGACGGACTCCCCGAACCCACCTACCAAGCCGCCCGGGCGGTGGCCGCAACGGTGGAAAACCACTTCGCGCATCACCTTGCCCAGGCGCGCGCGCGCGGTGAGCAGAACCTGGCCCCTCCACCCCCGGCCCGGGTGATTGAGGCCATCACCGACGTCACCTTCTGGGCGAGCCTCCGGCGGGAGGAAGGTCACTTCCCGAAGATTTCCCTGGCCTTTCTCCCCCCCGGGCCGGTGGGATCACTGCGGTTCGAGCAGCGGCTTCCGCTCACCCCGGTCATCCTTGCCAAGCTCGCCCCGGCCGTTGAGCGCCCGGGAATTCACCTCGGGGTATGGCACGAAGGAGAAGTGCTGCACGTGTGGGGCACGACCAACGCCCTTCCGAGTTGCTGTTTCGTGGTGGAGGTCATCGAACCCGGCTTGCTGGTGATCAAGCATCGCCGTCTGGAGGGGTTTGGAAAGTTTGTCAACGTGGCCGTGCTCAAAGGCGACCAAGTGAAGGTAGTGGATGAGCGCGGCGACCGCTTGCCCGACTGTCCGGCGCTGCTCACGTCCTTGCTCGGACTCTCCTCGCCCGCCTCCTGGGCTGACTCGGTGAACGTGCTGGTTCAGTTGGCGGCCTCCATGCGCGCCCACGGACGCGGTGGCTCCCTGCTGATTGTACCCGCCGACACCCATGCCTGGCGCGAGTCGATCGTGCATCCGATCCAGTACGCCATCAAACCCGCATTTTCCGGGCTTTCGGAGCTGATGCGGGAAGAGGTAAGTGAGGCGAGTAAGGGCTTGTGGCTGGGTGCGTTGAGCCGGGCAGTCGACGGGGTGGCGGGCCTGACGGCAGTTGATGGGGCAACCCTGATCAGCGACCAGTATGAATTGCTCGCATTCGGGGCGAAAATAGGACGCCCCGAGGGAAACGCCCCGGTTGAGCAGATGGTTGTTACGGAACCGATCGTCGGCGGTGGCGCGGTCGTCGTTCATCCCGCGCAGAACGGCGGAACCCGGCACCTGTCGGCGGCCCAGTTTGTCCACGACCAGCGCGACGCCCTCGCCATGGTGGCCTCGCAGGATGGCCGTTTTACGATCTTCACGTGGTCGCCGTGCGAAGGGATGGTCCACGCCCACCGCATCGACACGTTATTGCTCTGACGGATCAAGGCTTGCCGATGCCTACGCTTCCCGCAGGATTTCCTGCCACTGGTTCGACTCCGCAAAATTCTTGATCATCTGGTTGCGTTCCAGCAGGAAGCGCTTCATATAGCTGGTCAACACCAGGTAATTGAACAAGTGGCCCAGCCAACCGAGGGGAGATTCGAAAGCGAACACGTCGGTCATAAGCGTGGTGTCGCCTTCTTTCGCAAAACGGTGCTCGTGCCGGATGCTTTTAAAAGCCCCTTTCACCATTTCGTCGCAAAAGCCGGTAGGGTAACGGTACTCCGTGATTCGGGAGGTCAGCGTTTGCCGGATACCGAAGTGCCGGGCCCGCCACGTCACGGTCTCACCCAGGTTGATCAGGCCCCGGGTGCGGCCGGGCGGCGTTCCGCCCGCAATGGCTTCTTCCCCGGTTCTGAAAGTAGACAAGGTATGCAGGTCAATGCTGCGCGATAAATCAAAGCACCGCTCGACGGGCGCATTGATTTCGGTGATGAGTAGAATAGTGGGCATTTTTACGGTTGATCCATGATCACGGATCAATGGTCAACGGAATCGTTAATTGGTCATTGTAAACGCCTTTCACGTTCAGGGCGTTGTCGAAGATGACCAGCGCGGCCCGGTAGCCGGGTTTGAGGTAGCCCAATTGGTTGTCTCCGATCGCGGCGGCCGGGTAGGCCGAAGCCATCCGCAGGGCTTCGGCCAGGGGAATGCCCGCGTGCTCGACGCAGTTGCGCACGGCGTCGAGCATGGTGATGCACGAGCCCGCCAAGGTTCCCTCGTCGGTGACGAACCGGCCCGCCTCGTAGCGGTACTGGGTAACGAAATCTCCGTAGTGGATGTGGCCCGAGCCCGCACTGTCGGCACTGTCGACGGCGTCGGTGATGAGAAAGAGCTTGTTTTTGAGGAGTTGCTTGGCCACCCGCACGGCGGCGTAGTGGCAGTGGAATCCGTCCACGATGATGCTCGTCCACACGTGCGGGGTTTCAAAGGCCGCGCCAACCAGTCCCGGCTCGCGGTGCGCCAGGGCCGACATGGCGTTGTAGAGGTGAGTAACCTTGGAAATGCCCTTTTGGAAGAATTGCGTGGCGTGTTCGTAGGTGGCGTTGCTGTGGCCCGCCGAAAGCACGAAGCCGGCCTCGCGCAGCAACTGCAACTGGTCGTCGGTGAACAGTTCCGGGGCGAAGGTAATGACCTTGACGACGTCGCGGCCCCGGTGGGCGATCTTCCGCAGTTCTTCCGTGGCGGGTTGGCGGATGAATTCCCGCTTGTGCGCCCCGATCCTGGCCGGGTGGAAGTACGGTCCTTCCACGTGCAGGCCGAGCACGCCGGGTTGTTTCGACCGCATGGCCTCCCCCACGGCATCGATGGCGCGGAAAACGGTTTCCAGGGGACTGGAAATCACCGTGGGCAGAAAATGCGTGGTGCCGAAGCGGAGGTTGGCTTCGTACATCGCAGTTAGGCTCTGCGCGTCGGGGTGTTGGGTGAAAAATCGCCCGCCACCGCCGTTAAGCTGCAGATCAATGAAACCCGGCGCTACGTTCAACCCCTTCAGGTCCATGGTTTCCGCATCGTATGGGAAGTCTACGCGCGGCCCTACGGCGGTAATGACGCCGTTTTCGATCCGGATAGTTCCGTCTGCTACTTCTTCGCCGGTGTAGAGGCGGCAATTGGTGAGGAGAATGGGCTGGGTGGATGGCATGTCACGGGTATTTTCCCACGCTACTCGTCTTCGGGCTTGGGCAGGTTCTCCAGATCGTTCAGATCGTTCGGTCTTCCAACGGCTTTTTTGTTGGCAATTAAATCATTGAGGCTGATGAAATTAACGTTCGTACCCCGTTCAAGGGTTTGTTCAGCCATCTTTCTGACGTAGCATTCCCGGAAAGTTATTCCCTTGGCACTGCAAAGCAAATCTATTTTCAACGGGGGAAAACCAATCTGCATGAAGCTATCCGGCCTCAGGAAGTCTTCTTTTACAAATTCGCCGCCGTAACCGAACTCCGCTACCACCTTCATCATTCTTTCCGCCGTTTCCTCGGTCGGGTCAATCCAAATGTCGATGTCGCCGGTGTAGCGGGGGTATCCGTGGTAACCTACCGCGAAGCCGCCGATCACCAGAAATTCAACCTGGTGTTTATTCAACAGGCCGAGAAAACTTTCGAACGCGTCTTCCATCTTGAACCGGAGGGGGACTGATCAAATACCGTTGTTTCCGCAGGAACTGCACCGCCTGCAACCGTTGCATCGGCGTTCTGGTTAGCCAGTAGGCCAGGTCGTTGGCCGGTTGTTCCTCCCAAGAAGAATATTTCCTCACTCTCTTCATAACCAGTCGTAAGTCAAAAGTCGCGAGTCATAAGCAAGGCAAAAATCAGTGGATCAACTACTTAAAGAAGACGGTGGTGCAATCCGTGTCGTTTCTCCGTCCATTTACCCCTTGCTTCCGATCTTGTTTTCATCCCTCATTTTTTGTCATTTAATCACGGCAATCAGCGGTCACACTTCTTCGGTTTGCAGTTGCTTGTCGTAGAGCTCTTTGTACACGCCGTTGCGTTCCATCAGGCTTTCGTGGGTGCCGTGCTCCACCAGGTGGCCGTCGTCGAGCACGAGGATGCGGTCGGCCAGTTTGGCGGAGGAGACGCGGTGCGAGATGATGATGGAGGTGCGGTCGGCCATGATGTGCTTGAGGTTGTTGAGGATGGCGTTTTCCGTCTTGGTATCCACCGCCGACAGACAGTCGTCGAGGATGAGGATCCGGGGTTCGCGGGCGATGGCACGGGCGATGGAGAGCCGCTGCTTCTGCCCGCCCGAGAGGGTGATGCCCCGTTCGCCCAGCTTGGTGTTGAAGCCTTCCGGAAAATGTTCGATGTTCTCGTACAGGTCGGCGTCCCGGGCGGCCTGCGTCATCTTCTCTTCGCTCAGGTCCGGGTTGCCGAAAGCGATGTTGTGGCGGATGCTGTCGGAAAACAGGAACACGTCCTGCGGCACGTAGCCGATCTGTCCGCGCAGCGAAACCAGGTCGTAATCCTGGATGGGAACCCCGTCGATGGTGATTTCGCCGGCCGTGACGTCGTAGAGCCGGCAAAGCAGGTTGGCGACGGTGCTCTTGCCCGAGCCCGTCGTGCCCAGGAGGGCGATGGATTCGCCGGAACGCACCTCGCCCGAGAAGTCGTGCAGGGCCACCGTGCCGGAATCGGGGTAAACGAAGCGCACGCGTTGGAACTGAATGTGGCCCTGGATCGGACGGACCAGGTTCCGGCGGGAAACGAGGTCGGTTTTTGTTTCGAGGAACTCATTGATGCGCTCCTGCGAAGCCGCCGCCCGCTGCACCTGGCTGGTGGTCCACCCCAGGGCGGCTACCGGCCAGGTGAGCATGTAGACGTACATGATGAACTCGGCGATGTTGCCCAGCGAGAGATTGCCCGCCATTACCTCGCGCCCGCCCACGTAGACGGTCAGGATGGTGCTCAGGCCAACCAGGGCCATGATCAGCGGGAAGAACAGCGCGTTGACGAAGGCCAGTTCCAGTGATTTCTGCCGGTAGACATCACTCTCGACGGTGAAGTTCCGGGTGGAGTCCGCTTCGCGCACGAAAGCCTTCAGCACGCGAATGCCCGAAAAGGCTTCCTGCACGAAGGTGGAAAGCCGGGAGAGGCTCCGCTGAATCTCCTCCGACCGCCGCAGGATGAGGGTGTTGACAAAGTAGATGCTCACCGACAAGATGGGCAGGGGCAGCAACACGTAGAGGGTCAGCTTGCCGCTCACCGACAGCATGTAGGTGATCACCATCACGAACAGCGAGGCCAGGTTCATGCCGTACATAATGGCCGGGCCGACGTACATGCGCACCCTGCTCACGTCTTCGGAGATGCGGGCCATCAGGTCGCCGGTGTTGTTGCGGCGGTAGAAGCTCAGCGGCAGGGTTTGGTAGTGGGCATAAATCTCGTTTTTCATGTCGTATTCGATGTGCCGCGACATGACAATGAGCGTTTGCCGCACCAGGAACAGGAAAACGCCCTTCAGCAAGGCCATCACCAGGATCAGGAGGCCGTAGAGAAGGATGCTGGACGCGAAGACGCCGTAGAACTGGGTCTGGGTATCGAAGCGGTGATAGAGAAAATAGAGGTCGATGGTCTCCTTCACCAGGTCAAAGGCGTAGCGCACCATCTGGGCGGGAATGATGCCGAACAGGTTGGAAATGACCGTGAAGAGAATGCCGAAGATCAGGTAATACTTGTACTTGAGCAAATACTTATTGAGGTAGCGGAGTGCTTTCACGAAAACGGGGTTGGGGAAAACCAGGCCAGGGAAACTATACCCTTGAACGGATTCAGGATTGATTCAATTCGGAAAAAACCCTAAATTTGCGGACCGGAGGCGTAAAAATACACATTTTGGCCGACAGTTTCCTAGCGGATGGCTTTGGCTGCGGAGGCGTCCTTGGGGCTACCCTGACGTCGGCAAAACGACCCGATTAAACCCTTGCGCTACTCCCGCTGACCCTTTCGTTGGGGGTTTGGGTGATTGAGTAATCAGGCGGTCCGCCAATTACGGAATTGGTCCCGTAATCGACGGTCGGCCGTTGCCGTCCCGTAATCGGTGCGGTGAGTGGATCAACGCAATTCGTATGAATCACTCAACCACCAGTCACCAATCACCCGATAAATAGTCCGCTATGCTCAACCGCCGGTCACTGAGAATCAAAGCGATGCAAGCCCTCTACGCTTTCAAGCAGGCGGAAAAATCGGATTACTCCCTCGCCCTGGACCGCATCACCGAAACGTTTTCACCCAACCTGAATTCGATGCAGGTGCAGAACGCCAAACAACTGGAAGGAAACCGTCAACTGGCCACCCTCCTTTTCGAGGAAAACCACCGGCAACCCGACGCGGAATTCGGCGACGAATCGGCTTCGCCGGAAGTACTCGTCACCGTTGCCAACGCCATTTCTTTCTACCACCACCAGGTTCGGAAGGACGGGCAATCCTTTGCCAAGGCGATGCTGGCCGAGGCGGAACGCATTTACGACCATTACCTGCTGATCCTGCTCATTCCGGTGGAACTGGCCGATATGGCCCGGCAGGAAGCGGATGACCGCAAAAATAAATACCTGAATGCGTACCCTGCTTCCCCCGGTGACCTCAACTTGTACAACAATGGCGTGATCCGGTCGTTGCGGGAAAGCAAGCCGCTGGAGACCGAACGGATTCGCCGCGGCCTGAGTTGGGACCCGGAGCGCAACCTCCTCCGGAAAGTGTACCGCGACGTGCTCGAAAATGACCCGGTCTACCAGCAATACGTGCGAACCGCCGAGGTTTTGCCCGCCGAAGATCGGAAGATGGTGCCTTACCTGTTTAAAAACTTGGTTTTCGAACAGGAATTGTTGCATACCTATTTCGAAGAGGCCGACCTTAACTGGACGGAGAACGGCGAGATCATCAAGGGTATGCTCTCCAAAACCGTGAAGACGGCGGCCGGTGAAGGCAGCACGGTGAATTTGTTGGCCTTGTCGACGAACTGGGAAGACGACCGGG
This sequence comes from Cytophagales bacterium, assembly GCA_014379925.1. Classification (GTDB taxonomy): domain Bacteria; phylum Bacteroidota; class Bacteroidia; order Cytophagales; family ES-bin-26; genus ES-bin-26. The sequence continues at coordinate 7,928 of JACMKY010000398.1, forward strand.
AATTCTTCATTCAGTTGTACCAGAGCACGGTGGAGAACGACGAAAAGTATGAGCAGTTGATCGTAGAAAAGGTGGAAAACTGGGATCCGGAACGGGTGGCAATGCTCGACAAGATTCTGCTCAAGATGGCCATCAGCGAGATGATGATTTTTCCCGGCATTCCCGTGAAGGTGACCATCAACGAATACATCGAACTGTCGAAGTTGTACAGCACCCCCAAAAGCAAACAGTTCATCAACGGCGTGCTGGACGTAATTGCGCTGGAACTCGTCAACAGCGGGGCAGTGCGCAAGAGCGGCCGCGGGTTGGTTGACAACAAGTAGTGGATGGTGAATGGTTAAAAGCGAAAGCTGCATTCGTGACGGCACCCTCTTCTTTGCCTTGCTCGTTTTTTTGTCCATTATTCACGGTTAACTATCCACCCTACCCTATTTCAACTTCCGGGATCAACCCGTAACTTGCCGACCAAAACCTGGACATGAATAAACAATCGAGCCTCTTTTTGGCTTTTGCGGTAGGCGCAGCGACGGGTGCCACGTTGGGGGTGCTCTACGCGCCCGACAAGGGAAGGAACACGCGCGATACGCTGACGTATCGGCTAACAAAGTACCACGCCTGGCTGATGGAGTTGCTGGACGAGGTGGTGGATGGAAGGCATCTGTCGGACAACGAAGCCCGGAACGAAGGCAAAAAGGTAATTAACGAGGCCAAAGAAAGAGCCGAAAGCTTGTTGCGCGACGTGGAAGAATTGATGGGCCAAATCAAGGGCCGACGATAAAAACCCGGGAACGGTTCGTCCGGAACGGGGTGTCGCCCCACCCGGGTAACGGGCGCGGGGAGTACCGGCCGGTTCGGTGGAATTGTTTGCGCACTGATTGCGTTTTGAGACCGTACGTTTTCACGCTTATCTGTTATATTCCCATGCAAAAAACCAAGCCCTTGTATCTCTCGGCCTTCGTTGCGCTGAGCCTGTTGGCGTGTAACCCCGAAAACCGGGAGCAAGCCGACGCAACCACCCAACCCGGCGCAACCGCGGCCGTAGCAACTTCCAACCCTGCCGCGGAAACAACCCCGGCGGCGGAGACCGACGCTCCGTTGATGACTTTCACGGAAACGGTACACGATTTCGGTAACATCAAGGAGGGGGACGTGGTCAAGCACACGTTCAAGTTTACCAACACCGGCAAGTCGCCCCTCATCATCCAGAACGCTTCGGCTCCCTGCGGGTGCACCACCCCCTCCTGGACGAAGGAACCCGTCGCGCCCGGTGGCAACGGGGAAGTGACCGTGCAGTTCAACAGCCAGGGCAAGGTGGGCCAACAGAACAAGGTGGTCACCATCGTGGCCAACACCCAGCCGGACATCACCACCGTGACCATGAAAGGCAACGTAGACCCCGGGGTGTCGGCGATGAACGGACCGGTGGCCCGGTGAAAAAGGAAGGGAGAATTTAGTAGTTTAAGCGCCCAGGAGTGGAGCAAGCAACGAACGCTCGTCTCGTCCGTTGCTTGCTCCACTCACTGGCATATCCACCCGTCACTTTATGCTTCCATCCATTCTTTTGCAGGCTTCCGGCGGATCGGGGGCACTCGTGCAACAGTTGTTGTTCTTCGGTGCCATTTTCCTCGTGTTTTATTTTTTCTTCATCCGTCCCCAGCAGACCAAGCAAAAGGAACAGAAGAAGTTCCGCGAAGCCCTCAAGAAAGGCGATCAGGTCGTAACCATCGGTGGCTTGCACGGCCGGATATACGCGGTAGAGGGCGATCAGGTGGTGCTGGAAGTGGACCGGAGCGTGAAGCTGACCTTCGAGAGGACGTCCATCGCGCAGGAATACGCGCCCAAGGCCACCCCCGCCACGAAAGCGGTTTAGCGTTCGGCGTTTAGCGTGGAAGCGCTTGGTTAAAACGCTTCCACGCCAAACACCCTTACCGAAAAGACACCCATCGGATGACTCGGAGCCATCCGATGGGTAAGGTAAACGGTGAACGGCGGTTAAACGCCAAATGCACTTTGAAACGCATCAAGCAGGTTTTCTCTTGGCTGGTTACCTGGCTTACCCCCAAGCGGAGCCAGGATGCCAAAGTCGTAAGCCTCTGCTTGCTGGCGGCCACGACCTTCTGGTTCCTGAACGCGTTGAACCGCGATTACTCCACCCGCATCTCCTGCGCCATCCGGTTCAACTACGACGACAGCACCTACATGGCCACCAAGCCCCTGCCCGACAAGGTACGCCTCAGTGTAACCGGCTACGGCTGGAACTTGCTGAAGAAAACCCTGTCGCTGGATACGGAGCCCATTGAATATACCATCTCCAAGCCGATGCGTACCAAGTACGTGACCGCCCCGTTTCTGCTCACGGCAGTTTCGGAACAACTGCAAGGCCTCCGAATCAATTACGTGGTGGAAGACACTCTGCACCTGGACTTTGACCGCCGGGTACGGAAAACCGTGGACGTGCGGGTGGACAGCGCCCGGGTCAACCTGGACAAAGAATACGTCATTTCCGGTCCGATCACGGTCAATCCCACCCGAATCACGTTCGAGGGACCCGCCTCGGTACTGGATGCCACGGATCGAACGCTCACCATCAGCTTGCCCGCTACCCGAATCGACGAGGACTACGACGAAACTCTGGACGTTTCCCTCCCCGGCCAGGGATTGGTGTCGGCGGATGCCGAACGGGTAACGGTGCGTTTCGGGGTGGAACGTCTGCTGGCTGACTCCCGCGAAGTGCCCGTGCAGGAAGTTCACTACCCTGGTAGTAGTCCGGCGTTCGGACCAACCGTACGGGTGACGTATTCCGTCCGGAAGACCGATGCCCCGCGGGTGGCACCCGGCGACTTCAACGTCGTCGCCGACTTCAAAAACCTGAGGGTCGAAGACTCCACCATTGTCCTGTTCATTGAGAAAGTCCCTCCCTACATCCGCAACGTCCGCCTCAACAGCCCGTCCATCCGGGTCGGAAATGACCGCTAACGCGCCCCTTCAAATCGGCATCACCGGCGGAATCGGCTCGGGCAAAAGCCTGGTGAGCCGGATGTTCGCGACATTGGGCATTCCCATCTACGACGCCGACACCCGCGCCAAGTGGCTGATGAACCACCATCCCGGCTTGCGGGCGGCGATCGGGGCCCAATTCGGAGCCGGGGCTTACCACGCCGACGGCTCGCTCAACCGCCCGTATCTGGCCACCCAGGTTTTTCACGACGGCGACCAAATCGTCCAACTCAACGCCTTGGTGCATCCGAAGGTGAGCGAGGACTACGCGGAATGGGTTTTGGTGCACGCCCGGTTTCCCTACCTGCTCAAGGAAGCGGCCCTGCTGTACGAATCACAATCCTACCGGCTGCTTCACCGTACCATTACCGTCTACGCCCCCATCGAACTCCGCACCCAACGCATCCGGCACCGCGATCCGCACCGCACCGAAGTCGAAATCCGGGCCATCATCGCCAAACAAATCAGCGAGGAGGAGCGGTTGGCAATGGCCGACCACGTGGTCTACAACGACAATTCGCGGCTGGTGCTGCCCCAGGTACTGACTCTGCACGAGAAGTTCCTGCGGAAGGCCGAGGGTTGAAACGGGTTTAACGGGCGTCGGCGCGTAGTGTCGGGCGGCCGGTATTTCGTGGCCGGTGCTTCCCGGATCGTGGATGCGTTGGTGCGCTGTTTTTTCCAGCAAGGTAAGGGTGGAACTGCTCGGGATGGTGTTTGCGCTGACGCAGACCCCGCAACCAACGTACCTCCTTGCGTCGGCGGAGTTTTGATTTGAATCGTTATTCGGCCGGTGCCACTACCGGCGTTGCAACGGGCAAAACTTCCTGCCGGAGACATTCGCACCTGCCGGCGTTGTAGCGGGCAAAACTTCCCGCCGAAGTAGGGTTGCTGACGTTGAGTAGGAATTGCCCGCGGTAGGCGGCAGTTCCTTGGACCGGGGAGAGCCACCTGAATGCAGTCGCGGAACGAAGTGCCGCGACCCTCCGCGAGAAACGGAGACCCGGAATGCAAATTGAGACGGAAAAGAAATTCGGATTCTGCGAAGCGGTGGCTCTTTGAAGCCAGGTAGCGGCTTGGCCGGGGCTCATTCCGAATGCACAAGAATGTCGGAAACGCCCCGGTTGAACGGCTTTCCGGAACACCAAGCGGAATCAGTTTTCCAATTTATAGTGAGGAATGAATGGATATTTTTTGGACTGACCCCGGCGTTCGTCGCGCTTTTGTTACCGGCCGGGTGCTTTTATTACATCCTGCTTTGATTCGTTCAGCCGGCTTCGGAATACCGAATTAGCCGACGTTTTCGCGATTCGCGGGAGAAGTCGGCGGCAATCGTTTCCGGGCGCACCGGGAGAAATCATCCGCAAATAAGTTCGGCCGACCAGACTTCCCGACCGGCTTCGCCTACCAGGTGAGCACCAAGCCATTGCAATCAACCGTCCTTATACGGAAGAATGTTGGAAACGGTTTGGTATTATCTTACTGATTTAGTTACCTGCCCCCCCACCGGAAAGCCAACTCTCCGTCTCCGACCAGCAAATCCTTGCCTTCTAAAAAGTTATCTCCCGTTCGTCCGCGCTCGCGTCCAACGGGACTAACCCGGCAAACGGACGAATCGATTGAAAATAGCGTCAAAAGCACATAGTATTTACCCTTAGTCCCCACTTACCAAAGCAGGTAACAGTAGCATATACGTAAGTGATTACTTAGTTTCGTTTGAGGGTTTCGTTGTACCCACGTTTCCCGGACCCGGAATTACTTCCAGTGCAATTACAATTACCGCGCCAGACGGACCTCGGCGGAAAAAAAAGATAAGAAAGGAGAAGTGCCTATGAAGACAGAAAGGTCCTGAGCCAATTGTTCTTTTTCTTGCTCAGTTGCCTCCGACATCACATTGCCCCGAGCGCATTTCCGTCACTACTGCCGGATGACTGCCCGCGACGTGACCAACCACCTTAAACCATTTGCCGAGTAAACACCTTGAACCGAGTGCCCAATAAACACCTTGAACCGAGTGCCCAATAAACACCTTGA
>JACMKY010000399.1 GCA_014379925.1 Cytophagales bacterium
CCGTCCTTTGGTGCCCAACACGTCCGTTGAAAACCAGGCGGTCAACCGGCGGATCGAATTCAAGGTCTTTTCCGTCCCCGAGTAGAACGCTGCGCTGCCGCCCTTTTACCGCATCGTCCGGACGCGGGACTTTTCCAAGGCGTATTTCCGCACGAAGTACCGGATTACGAAACCGCCGAGCAAACCGGGTAGCAACCACGGAATGAAGGCGGGCTCCACCCGTACGTTCACCACCAGGAAAGCGGTGACCGTGGCGATGTAGGCCCCGCCCATCCGCTCGATGTGCATGCGCAACCAATCCAGGCGGGACGGTACCCCTGGGTTGCGGAACGTCCGAATGTCCAACCGGACAAGCTGGGCCAGCGTGGCCCCGAACACCAGCAGCACCAAGGCAAAGCTGTTGAAACGGAGCGCGCCGTCCTCGGCCACGCTCAACCGCACGGCCTCGAACGCCATCCACGCCACGAAAAGGGAAGCGATGCCCAGCACAGTCCAGTCCAGCGCGTTGGCCCGGGGTTCGGCACTGCGCCGGAACGCCAGGGCCCGGTAGCCAGTAAAAGTCAGGTATCCGCTGAACACGGCGACCATCAGCAGAAAGACATTGTGCCGGGCGAAACACACCACCACTGCCGTGAACGTTACGGCGACCATGGACCAGAAAAAGACGATGCCCGTTTTCCGGTGCGTTTTATCGCCTTTGGCAACGCTCAGCGCCCAAGCGCCGGTGAGCAGGGCCGTAAAACCCGCCGCGATGTGCAGGTACAGAACCGCACGAACAAAAGTTTCCATGGGGATTGGGGAATTGGTTCACCGCAAACCTATTCCATCCGGCTGGAATCCGAGCCGGCCGCGCCCGACCATGGGACGGAGGAAACGAAAAATGGGACGTTTGTCCACGTTTGGGATGAGCCGCCGGGCGGTGGGATCGTTGGTAAGCGGCTTCTCAGCCGTGAACGGGCAGTTGTTGCAGGATGTGTCGGTACTGCCGGGCCACCGGTACCGGCCCGTCGAGGAGCGCGAAGTGCAGCTTGTACCCCTGGGCATTGCCCGATACTGACTGCACGTTTCGCAGGTTGACGATGTAGGAACGGTGGCACCGCCGCAGGTAGGGGTAGGGGAGTTGGTTTTCCAGCCGACCCAGGCTGCTGCGGATGAGTTCCTTCCGCACTTTGCCTTCCTGGTTCACCCACAAGGTGGCGTAGTTATCGCTGGACTCGATGAACAGCAGCGCGTTGGTGGGAAGGCGTACCCGGTCCTTGCCGTTCTCGGCCACCAATTCGAGTACGTCGTCGGCGTGCCGCCCCGCCGTTTCCGTGCGGTGGTCCGGCAAGGCCTGGTTGACGGTTTCGGCGCGGGCGACGTGTTGGCGGAGTTGCCGCAGGTAGTGAAGGATGGTGCCGGCCGCGATGGGAAAAATGCCCACGGCCAGGGTGATGAACCCAAACCGGACGAAGCCCGCGGGCGAGAACGGAATGAATCCCAGCCAGCTGCTGTAAAGCGTGTTTCCTAACCCGATGGTGAACAAGTGGAACGTGACCCAGGCGATGTGTTTGCCCACCGTCCAGCGTTCTTCGGCAAACACCGACGGCAGTCGCCGCCCGCTCAGTTCGAGCAGCAGCGTTCCGGCTGTGGTAACCGCCCCGTAGCCCAGCAGAACCGGAAACTTGTACGGACTCGTCCACTGGTGAAGGCCAAAGGGTTGGAACACCGTCAGGAAGAGGGCCACGAACAACCCGCTGCCCACGGCCAGCGCAACCGGCCGGCGGTGGTTTAGCGCCGACGGGTAGGGCTGTTTCAACAAGGAGGTTATCCGGGAGGGCATTGGGTTCGGCACCCAAAACTACGCAATAATCGCTTACGGCAGGCGGTTCTTAAAATCGGGGTACTGGGCATCGGCCGCCGGGGTCAGCTTGCAACCTTCCTGTTGGGCTTTGGACCGGATGGCCTGGATGCGGTCGCCGGGGTTGGGGTGGGTGCTCAGAAACTCGGGCGGCGCCGCGCTGCCTTCCGCTTCCAGTTTCTCAAAGAATCCGGCTGCTCCGTCGGCCCGGTATTCGGTGCCGCACAGGTAGGTCACCGACGACTCGTCGGCTTCCCGTTCGGCCGAACGGCTGTAGCGGAGCGAAGTCAGGCTGCGGGCAATGTTGACCAGCGTGCCCTGGCTTTGCTGGCCGAGGGCCACTTCCAGCAAGAGTTGGATACCGTACTCGCGCGTCAGGTTGTCGGTGGTGTGCCGTTTGTCGGCGTGGGCGATTTCGTGGCCCAGCACGCCCGCCAGTTGGTCCTCGGTGTCGAGGTACTTGATGAGGCCGGTGTAGACGTAGATGTAGCCGCCGGGCGTGCAAAAGGCGTTCTTTACCTGGTCGTCGACGATGATCTTGGTCTGCCAGACAAATTCGTTCCGGTACTGTACCCGGCCCGAATTGAGCACGCGCCCGGTAATGCGGCGCAGGTGCCCGTAGGCCAGTTCGTTCTGCCCGTTGCGCCCCGTTTCGGGCAGCAGGGGGTATTGGCCGGGGTCGCGGGCGATTTCTTCGCTCACCTGGAGGCCCAGTTTCCGGTCGTCTTCAATGCCGAAAATGTTGAAGCTGCCTTCCTTGTCGCACGCTGGCAAGGAAACCAGGAGCAGCCCCAGGAGGCAGTACAATGCTTTGCTTTTCATCGGGAGTGGTTTAGCACTACTTGGACCCATCCGGTCCA
>JACMKY010000400.1 GCA_014379925.1 Cytophagales bacterium
GAATTATCCGGTGAAATGTCCCTCTGGTTTCTCCTGAGAAGATCCGGTGAGCACATTGGTTACGTGAAAAAAGCGTTTAACATAAACATCCCAAACGGAAAAGACATATTGCCAATCCCGCAACAGGTGATCTTGGACAATTCAACCGTAAAACAGAATCCTGGTTACTAAAAGATACTTTTTGACGGTGTTGGTGCAAGACGGAAAGTGACGAGGGCTTTGTATATATTACGAAGCCCTCGTTGCGTAACTGAAACCCGCTTGTTATTTATCCGCCCCTTACCCAACCTTTTCACCCATGAAAGCATTTGTCATTGCCGCGTGGCTGCTGCTGGTCACTTTTCAACTCGGTTTCGGACAGGTCCGCGACAGTCACCGCGCGGCCGCGGAGGCGATGCTGGTCGCTACTCAGGCGGAAAACAATTTCGACGCCTCCATTGACCAGCTGCTGGCCCAGCAGGTTGGCCAAAACCCAGGTATGAAAGATTACGAAGGGGTTATGAAAACATTTTTTGCCAAATACATGAGTTGGAATGCCTTGAAGGAAGAAATGACCAAACTTTACACGGACGAATTCTCGGAGGAGGAACTGAAGAAACTTACGGTTTTCTACCAGACGGACGTAGGCAAGAAAATGGTTGCTAAGCAAACGGTGATCTTGCAAAAAAGCATGGCGCTGGGTCAGCAGTTGGTACGGAGCCACATGCCCGAACTGCAAGAGGCGATCCAGAAGCGTCGGGAAGAACTGGAAAAGAAGTAACCTTTGCCGTCGGGATTTTTCTTTGGGCGGCAAACCTAACCCAATTCCTTTTCCGTTCGTTAAACACCGTCGAACAACCTACCCATCATTGCCATGAGCCAGAACGGAAAGAAGCCGGAAGAATTGAACCAGATTGGTCTGGGAATCAAGCAAATCGAACCGATTGCGATTGCGTTGAACGAATTGATTTCCGAGTATCAGATCCACTACCAGAACATGCTCGGCTTTCACTGGAACGTGAAGGGCCGCCGGTTTTTCGAATTGCACGAGCAGTTCGAGAAACTCTACAACATTGCCAAGGAAACGGTGGATGAAATTGCGGAACGAATCCTGACTTTGGGATTTACTCCCTTTCACACCATGACTGATTACCTGGAAACGGCGAGGGTACAGCAGATTAAGGAAGCCCGGAACCTGAGCAACGACCAGGAGATTGTCCGCTACATTGTGGGCGACCTGCGGGCTTTGCTGGAAAAAGAGCGCGATATCCACGCCTTGGCCAGCGACGTAAAAGACATTGGAACGTATCACCAACTGGAAGACTACATTTCCCAACAGGAGAAAACCATCTGGATGCTCAACTCGTGGTTGAACAAGCAATCCATTAACTTGGACGAAGAGGTTACCGCTGCCCAACGGGCCTCCTGAAACGCGTGAATCGTGAATAAGTTGAGAAGCCGACCTGCTTTCCAATGAGCAGGTCGGCTTTTTTTCTTTCCAGTGGTGGATTGGTTGCTACTCCGTTTTATCGACGGTGGCGTCTTCCGCCTCGGGTGCGGGCTGGGCCACGGGCGGATTAATTTCCCGGGCGGGTTTTACGCTGGGTTTCTCCGGAGAAGTCTGAGCGACGGCCGCCGCGGGCACCGGGGTTGGCCTTTCAGTTTTCGCGGTCGGTTTACCGGCTTTCTTGGTCTTCTTGGCGGCTTTATCCGACGTTTTTTTCTTCTTCTCGGCGTCCTTGTTCAGGAGCCCCGTAAACTTCTTGGCGATTTTCTTGGCCGCATTCTTCACGGACTTTTTCACTTTGACTGCTTTCTTGCTGTCCAACTCGTGCAGTACTTCGTGCAACTTATCCGCAATTCGGGTGGCGAGTTCTTTGGTGCTACTTTTGGTGGTTTTCATACATCGAGTTTAAGTTTCGAATAAGATTAAAAAGGGAGCAACCCGAAATGGTGAAACCGAACACAAATCAGTCGCCATCAACACTTTTGAACGAAATCCCAACACACGATGCCAATGCTGACGGCGATGTTCAGGGAGTGTTTGGTGCCAAACTGAGGAATTTCCACGCAGGCATCGGCCATCGCCACTACTTCTTCTTCCACGCCAAATACTTCGTTGCCGAACACAAAACCGTACCTGGTGTACGGCGCGGGCTGGAATTGTTGGAGAGAAACGCTCCGATCGGCTTGTTCTACTGCCACTACGGTCCAGCCTTCCGCTTTCAGGCGTTGCACCAAAGTCACCACGTTGCCCGCGTATTCCCACGCCACGGACTCAGTTGCGCCCAACGCGGTTTTTTGGATTTCGCGGTGAGGCGGGGTTCCAGTGATGCCGCAGAGATACAGCTTAGCGGCTAGAAAAGCATCCGCCGTGCGAAAGGCCGAACCGACGTTGTGCATGCTGCGCACGTTGTCCAGGATCAGCACAAACGGGTTTTTTTCCTTATTTTTGAATTCCTCAACCGAAATCCGGTTCAGTTCTTCATTCTGCAACTTACGCATAAATGGGAATGACGAATGGAGAATGACGAATGATTACCCGTTCCCTTCGATAGCCCGTGATTGCTACTCAAGAAATCATTTTCAATAGCGGAGGGTACTGTCCGCTTATTTTGTCCATTTGATCATTCATCCACGATTAGTCATTCACCGTTAAAGTGAACAAAAGTAGGCAAAATTCTCCGACGGCGGACAAGAACCAGGCGAATATGCCGGGCAACACGCCGCTGTCGAAGCAGTACAACGCCATCAAAGCCAAGCATCCGGGGGCGATGTTGTTGTTTCGGGTGGGTGATTTCTACGAAACGTTCGGCGAGGATGCCGTCAAGGCCAGCAAAATTCTGGGCATCACCCTCACCAAACGGGGCAACGGCACCGAAGCCGAAACGGCCCTGGCGGGCTTTCCGCACCACGCCCTGGACAACCACCTGCCCAAGTTGGTGCGGGCGGGCCAGCGCGTGGCCATCTGCGACCAACTCGAAGATCCCAAACTGGCCCAGGGCATCGTCAAACGCGGCGTAACGGAATTGGTGACGCCGGGCGTTTCGTTCAACGACAACGTGCTGGAAACCAAACAGAACAACTACCTCGCTGCCATTCACCTGACCAAAGACAACCTGGGCATTTCCTTCCTGGACGCGTCTACCGGCGAATTTTTCACCTCCCAGGGAAGCACCAGTTACATCGAGAAACTCCTGCAAAGTTTCAACCCGGCCGAAGTGCTGTTCTGCAAGAAACAACGCCACGAATTCAACGCCCTCTTCGGCGACAAGTTCCATACTTACCAACTGGAAGACTGGGTGTTTACCCACGATTTCGCCTACCAGTCGCTCACCCAGCACTTCCAGACTAACTCCCTCAAGGGGTTTGGCATCGAAAGCATGCCGGAAGGAATCATTTCGGCGGGGGCAATCCTGCACTACCTGAGCGAAACCGAGCACAAGGAAATCCGGCACATTTCGAGTATTGCCCGCCTGGAGGAAGACCGCTACGTGTGGCTCGACCGGTTTACCATTCGCAACCTCGAACTGGTTTCGGCCCAGCAGGAAAGTGGCGTGCCGCTCATCGGAGTGATGGACCAAACGGTCACGCCAATGGGCGCCCGGCTGATGCGGAAGTGGCTGGTGTTGCCCCTCAAAGAAAAAGCGCCGATTGATGAACGCCTCAACACGGTGTCTTTCTTTACGCAACAGCCCGAAATCCTTGAAAATCTGTTGCAATACCTTCGCTCAATGGGTGATCTGGAACGGCTGATTTCCAAGGTGGCCGTGCGGCGTGTCAATCCCCGGGAATTGTTGCAGTTGAAGAAAGCGCTGCAGAACGTGGTTCCCATCAAGCACCTGTTGCAGGCAGTAGCGGCGGCGGAAGAATCGGTGCCGCCCGCCGGGCTCAAAAGGTACGCCGACCAGTTGAATGCCTGCGAATTGCTGTTGCAGAAGATCGAAAACGAACTGCGCGAAGATCCGCCCCTGCTGACCAATGGGGGCGGGATGATTAAGTCGGGCGTCCACGCGGAGTTGGACGAACTGCATCGTTTGGCCTACTCGGGCAAAGACTACCTGGCGCAGTTGGAGAAGCGCGAAATTCAGCGGACGGGCATTGGCTCGTTGAAAGTGGCCTTCAACAAGGTGTTCGGCTACTACCTGGAAGTGACCAACGCCCACAAGGACAAGGTGCCGACCGACTGGATCCGTAAGCAGACCCTGGTGAACGCCGAACGCTACATCACCGAGGAACTGAAGGTATACGAAGAAAAGATTACGAATGCGGAAGAGCGGTTGTTCGCCATCGAGCAGGGACTCTTCAATGACTTGGTGATCATGGCCGCGGAGTACGTAACCCCGGTTCAGCAGAACGCCCGGATTCTGGCGCGGCTCGACTGCCTGGCCTCCTTTGCCCGCGTGGCCGTCAAGCACCGCTACGTCCGTCCCTCGGTCAACGACGGGCGGGCGATCCGCATCGAGGAGGGCCGCCACCCCGTGATCGAGCGCCAACTGCCGCCGGGCGAAAGCTACGTGCCCAACGATACGTTTCTCGACGACGAAACCCAGCAGGTCATCATCATCACCGGACCCAACATGGCCGGTAAGTCGGCCCTGCTTCGGCAAGTGGCCCTGATCGTGCTGATGGCGCAGATGGGCAGCTTCGTGCCCGCCAAGGCGGCCGACGTCGGGATGGTGGACAAAATCTTCACCCGCGTGGGCGCGTCGGACAACCTCTCGAAGGGCGAGTCGACCTTCATGGTGGAGATGACCGAGACGGCCAGCATTCTCAATAACCTCAGCGACCGCAGCCTGGTGCTGATGGACGAGATCGGGCGCGGCACGAGTACCTACGACGGCATCTCCATTGCGTGGTCCATCGTGGAATACCTGCACAACCACCCGAAGCACCGCGCCAAGACGTTGTTTGCTACGCACTACCACGAACTGAACCAATTGGCCGCCGACCTTCCCCGGGTGAAAAACTACAATGTGTCGGTGAAGGAGGTGGGTAACAAGGTCATTTTCATGCGGAAGCTGAAGGAAGGCGGCAGCGAACACAGCTTCGGCATCCACGTGGCGCAAATGGCGGGCATCCCCAACCCGGTAGTGACGCGGGCCAACGAAATTATGCATCACCTGGAAAAGCGGGACAACGCTTCGGGAAACGCCGGATCGGACCCTCATCCGTCGGGGGAGGGAAGTATTGCCCAAGGAAAGATTGGCCCGGACCAAGCCCACCAGCCGAACGGCGAGGCGTTGCGCAACATTCCCAAGAACAACTACCAGCTCAAGGTCTTCGAAGCCAGCAACCCGAAGTTCGAAAAAGTGGCGCAACTGCTCCGTCACCTGGACATCAACGCGACCACGCCAATGGAGGCGTTGCTGAAGCTAAGTGAGGTGAAGCGGGTGTTGGATGCTTCATAGTAGTCGTGAGCCATCAGCAGTGCCGCGCATTGCCAATTAGCTAGCCAAGTAAACAAGAAGTGTCGATTGTTTCCAGCTACGCGCTTAGAAGAACGCACCCACAAATGAACGACGTACTCATCATCGGCGGCGGCTTGGCTGGTTTGGTCAGTGCTTTGCAACTGGCCAGGGCGGGCTTGCGGGTGGGGGTGATCGAGAAGAAAACGTATCCTTTCCACCGGGTTTGTGGCGAATACCTCTCCAACGAGGTGTTGCCCTTCGTGCAGTCGCTGGGCGTGGACCTGGATCGTCTGCAACCCGCGCGCATCACCCGGTTCCAACTCACTTCCCCCACCGGCAAGCGACTCGACCTGCCGCTCGACCTGGGCGGCTTCGGCCTCAGTCGCTACGCGCTCGACGAGGAACTGTACCGGATGGCAACGGCCGCCGGAGCAACGTTCCAGTTGGGGAAATCGGTGGAGAAGGTAATCTTCGAAAACGATGCCTTTTCGGTGACGCTTTCCGACGGTTCGGTGGGGGAGAGTAAACTGGTGATCGGCGCCTTTGGCAAGCGCTCCCGCCTGGATAAGCAATTGGATCGGGCCTTTATCCGGCAGCATTCTCCTTACGTAGGAGTGAAGTACCACGTCCGCCACGATTTTCCCAAGAACCTGATCGCCCTGCATAATTTCAAGGACGGCTACTGCGGTATTTCCGCGATTGAAAACGAGAAGTACTGCCTTTGTTACCTGACCACCCGCGAAAACCTCCGCCAGCACGGCCACATCGAAGCCATGGAAGAAGCGGTGCTTCACCGGAATCCGCACCTGAAACGGATCTTCACCGAAGCCCAATTCCTGTACGACAAACCGGAAGTCATCAACGAGATTTCGTTTGCCCCCAAGCAAGCCGTCGAAAACCACGTGCTCATGGCCGGGGATGCGGCCGGGCTGATCACGCCGCTGTGCGGCAACGGGATGGCGATGGCCATTCACGCCGCGCAGATCCTGTCTTTGCTGGTGGTTCGCTATTACCGCGGTGAACTCGACCGCCCCGCGTTGGAGCGTGCGTACCGGTGGCAATGGCAGTCCAATTTTGCCCGTCGGCTTTGGGTGGGCCGCCGGGTGCAGCGACTTTTCGGCGACGAGTGGCTCTCCGAGTCCACCGTACGCTTTTTCAACCAAGCCAAGCCGCTGGCAAGATTGCTGGTAAAACAGACGCACGGGAAGCCGTTTTGAGCAGCTCGACCAAGGCTCCCCGGGGTGGGAAAAACGGGCAACGGGTACCCCACCCAGCCCAAATCGCCGGACTTCCGCGTGGCCTTTATCCGAAAACGGGGGCGTTTCCCGGCAAGCCAATTTTGCTGGGGACCTCCTATTCCAAACGAAATAATCTTTATCTTTCGAATCAACCTGCTTCGTCGGCGCAAGTACTCACTTCCTTTCCAATGCCACTTTATCATCCCCGTTCTTCTTCTTTTCGGCATCCCATTTGAAGGAGACTCTGTTGACTGTAGGGTTTGAGTTTTAAACGTAGAAATCCTATTTTGGAAAGCAATTACCTTTGATTCTCGGTGTTCACGTAGTTTTACGTTGCTACTCAACTATGTTTCGTTGCTTTTCCTGGCGTCGGTGTATCTTTATTTTCGTGGGTCTCTTGCTGGCCATCCGCTCGTACGGCCAGACGACGGACCAGAAAGACCGCTACCTGTCCATTTCCTACCGGGAGTCGGAAACGGGAACGTACGACTTCTACGCCCAAAACCGGAATTTCTGTCCGTATCAGCTTCTGATTGAGTTTCCGACGCTGACGGCGGCCGACGCCTCGGTGGACTTGCCCTTCTACACGGTGATCAACGCGCAGACCAAAGAACAATTCCTGTTCAGCATCAGCCCCCTGGAGATCGATTTCACCTTCAAGTATACCTACCGCTTTTGGATGGGCGATCCGGAGCAGGTTTTTGCCGAAACCCAAAGCGACTACGTGCTGCCCTACCGCTCCGGCACCAGCCTGAAGGTTACGCAGGGTTACAACGGACCCTATTCGCACAAGAATACCTACGCCCTGGACTTTGACCTGAAAGAAAGTACCACCATCTGCGCGGCCAGAGAAGGCGTGGTCGTGAAAGTGAAGGAGGATTCCAAGCAAGGAGGTCCCAACAAGGCGTTCGCCGGCGATTGCAACTTCATTACCATCTACCAGCGCGACGGCACCCTGGCCGAATACGTGCACCTCACGTTTAACGGAAGCATTGTTACCGTAGGGGATACCGTGCGCGCCGGCCAGGTGATCGGCCTGGGCGGCAACACGGGATGGTCTACTAGCCCCCACTTGCATTTCTGCGTGAAAAAACCCGCGCGGATGGGCTACCAAACCATTCCCGTCAAGTTTGTCAGTCGTTGGTCGCGGCGGATTGCCCTCCAGGCCGACCATTCGTACCGGGCGTACCCACCGTCCAAAGGCCGGCCGGAAAATTTCGCTTACAGTTCTTACGCTTACCTGCGTCAGCTGTTGGGCTTCGGACAAACGCGTTAAAAGCGTTTGGCGTTTTCCATTGTCCGCCGGGATTGCATTCGAAACTGCGTTACCGGTTCTCCACGGGCTTGAGGGCAAGAAAGGTCTGGAAGACTTCAGCGGCTACTTCGTTGTTTTTAACTTGAAAAGCGTCGATGTACTGGTGCAACCCGAACGCAAAGATTTCCTTTACGTCCAGAAACTCCAGTTCAGAACGCAGCTTGCCCATCTTCCGCTCCGCCGCGTTGCCCGACCCGCCCGCGGGCGATCCCGATATTACGTAGAGCGAGAACTCCGCCTGCCGGATGCAGTA
>JACMKY010000401.1 GCA_014379925.1 Cytophagales bacterium
ACTGCGGGTTGCCCGGCAAGGTACATTCGGCCTTCTACGAACAAGCCCGCAGCAACGGCATTCCCTACGCCGCCACCACCCTCCCGATGGCGGGTTACGTGGCGGCGGACAAGAACGGTCCGGTGACTGAGGCCGAAACGGCCCCTTCGGCCCGGTGGAAACCCGTGGTGTTCAAGAAGAACGGTCCTTTTACCACCTCACCCGACCCGTCCGACAACGCCGTGTACGCGGATGAACTGGTGAATTACCTGAAAACCACCCACGGGAGCGCGGCGGCGGGGGGCATCAAGGGGTACTTCCTGGATAACGAACCGGCTCTATGGCCTTCCACTCACGCCCGCATTCACCCGGGCAAACCCACGGCAGCCGAACTCTGGACCAAGTCCCGTGACCTGGCCAAGGCCGTCAAAGACGTGGACGCGGGCGCCGAAATCTACGGCGGCGTATTCTACGGTTTTGCCGAATTCCTGAATTTTCAGGATGCCCCCGACTGGAACCGCGAAAAAGGCCCCTACTCTTGGTTCGTGGACTACTTCCTGGCGAAGATGAAGGCCGCCTCCGACGCTGACGGCCGCCGGCTGATGGACGCCCTGGACGTGCACTGGTATCCCGAAGCGCGGGGAGACAACCGGATTGTTTTCGAAGCTGCCAACACCGCCAACGACCGGGCCGCCCGGCTGCAGGCCCCCCGCTCGCTGTGGGATCCGGCGTACGTCGAGAACAGTTGGATTGCCACCTACTTCCGGGATCGGCTTCCCCTGATTCCCGAGCTCAACGAATCCATCGGTACCCACTACCCAGGGACCAAACTCAGTTTTTCG
Organism: Cytophagales bacterium; assembly: GCA_014379925.1. Lineage (GTDB taxonomy): Bacteria > Bacteroidota > Bacteroidia > Cytophagales > ES-bin-26 > ES-bin-26. Next base: position 822 of record JACMKY010000401.1, read on the forward strand.
GAGTATAACTACGGGGGTTGCGAGGAAATTACGGGCGGCATCGCCCAGGCCGACGTGCTGGGCATTTTCGGCAAGTACGGCGTGTACAATGCCAACTTCTGGGATGCGTGCAGCGGGGCGGACAAAAGTTTCGTTTCCGCGGCCTTCCGGATGTACACCAATTACGATGGCAACGGGGGGACGTTCGGCGATACCCGGGTGAGCGCGGCGATGAGCGACAAGGTTAACGCGTCCATCTACGCCGCCATTGACGGCAGCGACGAAGGGCGGCTTCATTTGGTGGTCATCAACAAGTCGGGGCAGGCCGTGAACGGTACCTTCAACGTGACCAGCGGCGCCAACTACACCGTGGGCCAGGTTTGGGGATTCGACCAAACCGGAGCGGCCATCACTGCCCGCCCCGGAATCAGTGCCATCAGCGGAAATGCCTTCTCTTACCAACTGTCGCCGCTTTCCGTTCACCACGTGGTGCTCACGGCAAGTCTGGCCGGACCCACAACGACCGTGACGGTCCGCGCCCGGAGCATCAACCCCGGGGCGAACCTGAGGATCGAGGTAGTGGATGGCACGGCCGTCACCGGAGGCACCGTGCAGTGGAGCCAAACGTTTAGCAACCTGGCCACCTCGTTCACCGACTACACCGCTACCATCCCGGGTACCGTTCCGGCCAACCGCGTTCGGGTACGTTTTCCCAACGACGGGGGCAACCCCAACCGCGACCTGGAAGTGGATTACCTGCGGGTAGCCGGGACCGCCTACCAAACCGAAGCCCCCGACACCTGGTCCATCGGCCACTGGAACGGCGCCAAGGGTTGTAACAACAGCGGGTACCTGCGCGCGCAAATTTTGCACTGCAACGGCTATTTCCACTACGACGCCGGGGTGAGCAGCCTGCCGGCCGTCACCGTTTACGGCGACGCCCTGGCTCCCGATTGGTCGGACTGGTCCTGGAGCACGACCAACAATTTCAACAATGCCTCGCCCGTAAAGAGCGGGAGCAAGTCGTGGAGTGCGGTGTACACAGCCGGGTGGGGAGCCGTGTCGCTACGGAAGGCCACGCCCCAAACCACCAGTGGGTATTCGGCCCTCCGATTCTGGGTGCACGGCGGAAGCGGGGGCAACAAGGACCTCCTTTTCTACACCCAAAGCAGCGACGGCGGCGGAGAAAGCCCCTCCGTTCCGTTCACGGCCACGGCGGGAGCCTGGAACGAAATCACGGTGAACCTGAGTGCGCTGGGCGGGCCGGCGGCCATCGCCCGGATCAACTTCCAGAATAACGCTGCTTCTCCCCAATCCACCGTTTACTTTGACGACCTTCGCCTGGTAGCGGGCGGCGGGACCCGGGTGGCGGTTGCGGGAGGACAACCCAACGAACCGGGCTTTTCTCTTTCCCCCAATCCCCTGCGGGAAAACATCCTTTCATTGCGCTTGGACGGATTGCCGCTGCCCACCCCGGCGGTGGTGCGCATCACCGATTTGTTGGGCCGGGTTGTTTATCAAGGCGAACTCACGGGGCCGGAAATACGGCTGCGCCGCCCACTGGCGAGGGGATGGTACGTGATCCAGGTGCGGGTAGGCAACGCCACTTTTGCGGAGAAGCTGCTGGTTGAACCGTGAGGGAAGCTCGCCCGGACTGAAAGCAGCAGGGGATGGCACGAAGTTATTCCCTGCTGCTTTTAACCCCGAACCACTGCGGTTGCCGAAACCGCAATCCTTCGAATTTCTCCCGTTCCGGGGATCTGGGTGAAGCGGGCAGACCGAACGCGGGGGAGGTCTTTTTTTGATGTTCCTGGTGTTTTGCCAACCGCTCGTTCTGTCCACCTCGTCTAAACGGTCCCCCTATTTTCTTGGCAGGATTATCCCCAAAACAAGAAACATTCCCTTAACAAAAAAACAACATTAAAAACGCGGTTAGCCCAAAAACTGCCCTTCATTGAAGTTGCACGCATCGAATCTTGTGCATAGATTGCCCCCAATTCCTTCGGCTGGTCGTAGAAAACAAGGCATTTTTCGTGTTTTTACTGAGCAAGCATTTTCTTCAAGTTTGCTGCATCCAAGAGTGCCTACCAACAGTCCGGAGAATGCCTGCCTTAAACCCTCGATACTGAAATTTCCTGGTTTCCGGTTCACTCCCGCGAGAGGCGTTTGCTATTGCTTTCGTCGCTGGTGTGCGCTGATTAATTAACCCAACCATTCCGTTTTCTTCCGGGCGAATCCATTGTTCGCTAACCATTCACGAATCCTTCATCCTTTCCATTTCCATGTCAACACCCCTACCCTTGTTGCCCCCAGCCGCCCACGCGCCCGCCGGAGCCAACCTCTATCCGACTCGCCCGCGCTGGCGCTGGGTCTTCCTATTGGCTGGACTGCTAGCCACCGCCGCTCAGGCCCAGCCCCAACTGGTCAAGGACATCAACACCACCGCCCCCACGTCGGCCGACCTGGTCCCGGCCAACTTCACCAACGTGGGCGGGGTGCTCTTCTTCACCTCCTTCCACCCCGCTACCGGCCGCGAACTCTGGACCAGCGACGGCACCCCGGAAGGCACCCGCCCGGTGGCCGACCTGCGCCCGGGTCCCGATGCCTCCTCGATCAGCAACCTCACCAACGTGGATGGCATTCTCTACTTCACGGCCGACAATGGCACCACCGGGGCTGAACTCTACCAAAGCGACGGCACTCCCCAGGGCACCCGCCTGGTCAAGGACCTCACTCCCGGACCCGCCCCTTCTGCGCTCAGCAACCTCACTGGTGCCGGCGGGCTGCTCTTCTTCACCCTCCCCGATCCCACCACCCCCGCCCGTCGCGACCTCTGGCGCAGCGACGGTACCCCCGAAGGCACCTACGCCCTGCGCTGCTCCTGCCCGGAGCCCACCAGCTTCAACCCCCCCGAGCTGAGGGCGGTGGGCCGCACCCTCTACTTCGTAGCTGACATCGGAATCAACGACCGGGAGCTCTGGAAGAGCGACGGCACACCGGCCGGCACGGTGCTGGTCAAGGACATCAACGCGGGGGCGGCCGACCCTTCCCCTAACGTGTTGCGCTACCTGACCAACGTGGAGGGGGTGCTCTACCTGTCGGCCTACGAGCCCGTCTTTGGCTACGAACTCTGGAAGAGCGACGGCACGGAGGCCGGTACGGTGCTGGTCAGCGACCTCGGTCCGGGCTCAGCCAGTTCTTCTCCTTACCAGTTGACCAACGCGGCGGGCCTACTCTACTTCACTACCTACGGTGACGGCATCCGGCGGCAGGAGTTGTGGAAGAGCGACGGCACCGAGACCGGTACAGTGCTGCTCAGTGGCGGCGGAACGGGCCAGTACCCCCCCGGCCGCTTTGACCTGACCAGCGCGGGCCGGATGCTTTACTTTCTTGTCTACCAGCGCATTTCAACCAGCGGCGCCAACACGATGCTGTTGTGGAAGAGTGACGGCACGCCGGAAGGGACGGTGCCCCTCCGGGATCCGGTTTCGGGCAATGCCTTCTTTAATGATACCAGCACCCAACCTTTCTTCCGTACCAGCGTGGGCGGAGTACTCTACTTCGTGCAGTACAGATACGACAGTCGGAAACTCTACCGCAGCGACGGCACCCCCGCGGGCACCGGGTTAGTCAAGGACTTCTTCCCGGGTTCGGGCCTGGGCCGGGGTACGCCGGCCAACAACCTAACCACCGTGGGCGGGACCCTCTACTTCACCGACTTCAGCCCTGTCACCGGCCGGGCGCTTTGGAAAAGCGATGGCACCGAAGCAGGTTCGGTACAGGTAAGCGACTTTTTCCTGGGCACGGCCAGTTCTTCTCCATTGCTCAAACCGGCCAGTGCGGGCGGCGTGCTCTACTTTGCGGCCAACGACGGCGTCAACGGGCGGGAGCTGTGGAAGAGCAACGGCACCCCCGAAGGTACGGTGCTGGTCAAGGATATTTACCCGGGTCCGATCACGTTGTACCCGTACGCGGGCAACTCTGATCCCACTGATTTGACCAACGTGGGCGGGGTAATCTATTTTTTGGCCGCCAACCGCCTCAACCAGCGGGGATTGTGGAAGAGCGACGGTACCCCGGAGGGCACCGGGCAGGTCTGGTTGTCGGGGTATGCCGATAATCTAATAAGCGCGAACGGCGTGCTTTACATCACCGACGACAGAGACCTGTGGGGCAGCAATGGTACCCCCGGGGGTACGGTGCCTCTCTTAACGGGCAAGAAGAGTCCCTACGGCCTCACCAACGTGAACGGAACGCTCTACTTCGGCGCTTACGGTTCTGGCGGGCACGAGCTTTGGAAGACCGACGGCACGGCAACCGGTACGATCTTGATTAAGAATGATTTTCAGGGAGGAGCCAGCCTTCTCCTGTGGTTGACCAACGTGAATGGAACGCTCTACTTCTCGACTTCCGGCGGTATTGACGGGGAGGAGTTGTGGAAGAGCGACGGTACTCCCGAAGGAACGGTGTTGGTCAAAGACATCTACCCGGGCGCGGCCGGTTCCTCGCCAGCGTACCTGACCAACGTGAACGGCACGCTTTACTTTACCGCCTACAACGCCACCAACAGGCGAGAGCTGTGGAAGAGCGACGGCACGGAAGCGGGTACGGTGCTGATCAAGGCTCCCATTCCCGGTAGCCAATGGTCCAGCCTCAGCAACCTAGTCAACGCGGGCGGAACCCTCTGCTTCTCGGCTTCCGACGGCGTCAATGGGGTAGAACTCTGGAAGAGCGACGGCACCCAGGCTGG
>JACMKY010000402.1 GCA_014379925.1 Cytophagales bacterium
AAAGATGCGATCTGTTTTTGCTAATCTTTTTCTTAACTTCTATAATTGTTGATCACATTCGTCGGTAGGTTACTAATAGACTGGCAGATAAGTTCAGAAAAGGCAGCTTTTGGCAACGCGTTGGACAACAAATTTTTGCAACTTTCCAACCTGCAACCTGCAACCTGCAACCTGTAACCTGCAACCTGCAACCCAACCAACCTGCAACCCAATCAACCTGCAACCCAATCACACCATCACTTTCAGACTCAGGGGTTTCACCCGTACGGTAAGCGTGTCGCCGGTTTCGTGCGATTCGCCGTCGAGGTGGATGCGGAGGGGTTCGGTGCCTTTCAGGCTGGCCTGGCTGGCCCGGACGATCTCCACGTAGGGCGAGGTGTGAATGGTTTTGCTGAATAAGCGCACGCTCAGGTCCACGAAGGCGGGCAGGGGAAAGGGCCGGAGCGTGCACACGTCCAGCAGCCCGTCCTGCACGTCGGCCTGGGGTGCCACGAACGCGTTGTTGCCGTATTGGGAGGCGTTGGCAAACGTGACGGCAAATGCTTTTCGCCGTTTGGTTCGTCCCCCCACGGTCAGGCGGTAGGAAGCGGGTTGGTAGCGGAACAATTCCTGCATCGTGGTTTGGACGTACGTCCCGAATCCCCGGTGCTTGCTCTGGCTGAACAGGTAGCCCACGTGCGCGTCGAATCCCACGCCCGCCGTGCCGAAAAACGGCAGGTCGTTCAGCGTGCCGGAGTCCATTGTGATGCGTCGTTGCCGTTCGATGCGTTGCAGCGCCTGCCCCGCGTGAATGGGAATGCCCAGGTGCCGGGCCAGGCCATTGCCCGAACCCACCGGAACGATTCCCAGCACGGTGGGCGTATGCACCAGCGCGCGCGCCACCTCGTTGATGGTGCCGTCGCCGCCCACCGCCACCACGTAATCGAACCCTTGCCGCACGGCTTCCCGCGCCAGTTCGGTGGCGTGGCCGGGATACTGGGTCAACACGACGTGCGGATTGAATTTGGCGCTACTCAGGTGCTGCCCAATGAGGAGGGTGATTTTATCCTTCGCCTTCGTGCCCGCGGCGGGGTTGATGATGAACAGGGTTTCTTTCCGAAGGGAGGGAGCTTCCGCTTCAACGGGTTGATTCAACAAAGTCGGGTACATATGCGCAATGCCAGCAAAGAGCCCGCGACGGGGTAAACGTGGCGGCCAAAGGCGGCAAAGATAGGCAAAAACTCCCAGCCAGTTGGATGGATGCGGCAGGAACCGGAAAGCGGCCGGGTTGCCGGGTTGGGTGTGGCCAGCCGGGCCGGGCAAAGGGAAGGTTTATTTCTCAGGAGAAAAACAGAAACAGGATGACGATGAACGCAATCATGGCGGCGTACATGAGCGTATCCACCACGACGTACTGCTTCCATTTCCCATACCAGTCCCGCAGCTTCCGCATGACTTCACTTGCTCATCTCCACCACGAAGGTACCCGTTTTTTCTTTTGCCTTGATTCAAGCCAAGTGGCTTCACTCGGTCCGCAAGGCATTTACCGGATTGGAAATGGCAATTTTGTACACCTGCCAACCAATCGTGACCAAGGCCAGCAACAGCATCACTACCAACGTACTGATGAATGCCCCCACCGTGACCGGAACGTGGTAAACGTATTCGCTATCAAACAATCCCTTCAACGCCACGAACGCCAAGGGCAAAAAGACAATCCCGGCGATTGAAATCAGCCGCAAAAACTCCCGGTTCAGCAAACTAGCAATGCGGAATGCCGATGCGCCAAGCACCTTGCGAATCCCGATTTCTTTCGTTTTTTTGGCAATCGTGAGCGATACCAGCGCAAAGAGGCCCATGGTTGAAATGACCAGGGTCAGCAGGGCAACGTACGTGAACACATCCCTGACCCGGCGCGATTCGTCGTAGCTAACCGAATATACGTCATCCTGTCGGGATATGTCGAAGGGAACGTCGGGCATCACTTTCTGCCACTCGGCTTTCAGGCGGTCCGATAAGCGGGTTGCATCGGCGTCGTTTATTTTCATTGTTAACACCCGGTTCTCCGACGGGCGGTTCAGTTTCAACACGCAAGGCGCAATTTTGACGAAGAAAAACCGGTAATTGAAGTCCTTCACTACCCCAACGACCTCGTAAGATTGGTCCTCCAACCGGATGCGTTTACCCACTGCCGAACGCCAGCCCATGGTTTTCACCAAAGCCTGATTCACCAGGATGGATCGGTCGGCGTCGACGGATGAATTGGACAGAAAGTTTCGCCCCTGGGTGAATCGTAAGCCAAGCGCACGGACGTAGTCGGCACTGACGCGGAATACTTCGGCGGTTGACTTCACCGGATTGTCTTCCAGCGTGACGGCTTGGTCGCCGGTCCGGCCAATCTGATCTTGCGAGCCGGCCACCTGGATCACCCCGGGCAACCGGGTGGCCGCGTCGCGCAGGTAGTTGAAACTTTGCGCCGAATTGGCCCGCAGCACCACCAACTGGGTTGGTTGGTAGCCAACATCCATCCGGCGAATGAACTGGGCATTTTGCGTGGTCACAATCGCCGCGGCTACCGTAAACATCGATAGGCCGAACTGGACGACCAGCAACGTTCGGACAAAACCACCGGTGCCCGCAATTCGCTGTTTGCCCTTCAGCACGTTGATCGGACTGAAGCCACTGATGTACAGGGCGGGGTACAAACCCGACAGCAGACCAATGCCGGCCATCAACGCCAGCAGAAACAGAATCAGTTTCCAGTTCTCGAACGGGTTAAACCGAAGCTGGTAGAAATCAACCAGTCGGCTGAAGGTAGGCAGGAAGAGTGTCTCGGTCAGGATCAGGGCCAGTCCCAACGCGAAACATCCGGTGAGTAGGTTCTCCCCCATGAATTGTTGGATCAGTTGCTTGCGGGTGCTGCCGAGTACTTTCCGGACGCCGATCTCCTTGAAGCGGGTCGTGGAGGCGGCAATGATGTAGTTCATAAAGTT